>BBBL01000277.1 GCA_001311545.1 Thermus kawarayensis JCM 12314
CACGGCGGTGGGGGGTGCCGGAGCTGGTCACCCCGGAGGTGGGAAGGCTGGTGGAGCTTGGCGACCTCGAGGGCCTCGCCCAGGCGGTGCTGGAGCTCTTGGAAAGCCCCCACCTGAGGAGGATGCGGAAGCGGGCCCGGGCCTACGCCGTGGAGCGCTTCCACCCCGAGCGGATCACGGAACAGTACCTGGAGGTCTACCGGGAGGCCTTGGGGTGAAGGGGCCCCCATGCTGGCTTCGCCAGCATGGGGTGGTATCAGGCGTGGGCCACCAGCTCCCGCTTGCCCTTGCGGGCGGGGCGCCTCTTGGGTTCCTGGGCGCGGGCCTCCAGGGCCTTCAGCCCCCCACCAGGGCCAGGTCCAGCACCTCGTCCAGGTGTTCCACGAAGTGGAAGGTCATGTTCTGCCTAAGGGGCCTGGGGATGTCCGCCAGATCGGCCTCGTTGGGCTTGGGTAGGATCACCTCCCGGATCCCGGCCCGCCTCGCCCCCAGGACCTTCTCCTTCACCCCGCCGATGGGCAGCACCCTCCCCGTGAGGGTGATCTCCCCGGTCATGGCGATGTCGTGGCGCACGGGCACCTCGGTGAGGGCGGAGACCAAAGCGCTCACGATGGCCACCCCGGCGGAAGGGCCCTCCTTGGGGATGGCCCCGGCGGGGACGTGGATGTGGATGTCGGACTGGTCAAACCGCTCCAAGGGAATGCCGAAGCGCCCCGCGTTCTTCTTGGCGTAGGAGAGGGCTGCCCGGGCCGACTCCTTCATCACATCCCCGAGCTGCCCGGTGAGGATCAGGTTCCCCTTGCCGGGCATCACCGAGACCTCCACGAACATGATGTCCCCGCCCACGGGGGTGTAGTACATCCCCGTGGCCACCCCCACCTGGGCTCCCGGGCCTCGGTCTCGGGCAGGAAGCGGGGCGGGCCCAGGTACCGCTCCAGGTCCCTCTCCGTGATGCGCACCCGCTTCCTGCCCTCCTCCAGGATCTGCCGGGCCGCCTTCCGGAGAAGGGCCCCGATCTCCCGCTCCAGCTGCCTCACCCCCGCCTCCCGGGTGTAGTGGGTGATGAGGCGCATGAGGGCGGCCTCCGTCACCACCACCTGGTCTGGGTCCAGGCCGCCTTCCCTAAGCTGCCGGGGCAGGAGGTAGCGCTTGGCGATCTCCAGCTTCTCCTGCTCGATGTAGCTGGTGAACTCAATGGCCTCCATGCGGTCCATGAGGGGCGCCGGGATGTTCTGGGGGAAGTTGGCGGTGCAGATGAACATGACCTCCGAGAGGTCAAAGGGCACCCCCAGGTAGTGGTCCACGAACTCCTTGTTCTGGGCGGGGTCTAGGACCTCCAGGAGGGCCGCCGCCGGGTCGCCTGGTAGGAGATGCCCAGCTTGTCCACCTCGTCCAGGAGGAAGACCGGGTTCTTGGTCCCCGCCTGCCTCAGGCCCTGGATGATCCGCCCGGGCATGGCCCCGATGTAGGTGCGGCGGTGGCCTCGGATGTCGGACTCGTCCCGGGCGCCGCCCAAGGAGATGCGCACGTACTTCCGCCCAAGGGCCTCGGCGATGCTCTTGGCGATGGAGGTCTTCCCCACCCCCGGCGGCCCCACGAAGAGGAGGATGGGGCCCTTGTTGACCTCCTCGGGCGGGATCTCCCCCCGCCTGGCCCTTTCCGCCTTGAGCTTGCGCACCGCCAGGTACTCCAGGACCCGGTCCTTCACCTTCTCCAGGCCGTAGTGGTCCCGCTCCAGGATCTCCTTGGCCCGCTTCAGGTCCAGGTTGTCCTCGGTGCGGGTGTTCCAGGGGAGGTTGACGATCCAGTCCAGATAGGTGCGGATGACGCTGGCCTCGGCGGAGTCGGGGTGCATGCGGGCCAGGCGGTTCAGCTCCCTCTCCGCCTCCTGGCGGACCACGGAGGAAGGTCCAGGGCGGCGAGCTTCTTCCGGAACTCCTCCACCTCCTGCTCCCCCTCCTCCCCGTGGAGCTCCCGCTGGATGGCCTTCATCTGCTCCCGGAGGAAGTACTCCCGCTGGTTGCGGTCAATCTCCTCCTTGACCTGCTGCTGGATGCGCCGCTGGGTTTCGATGAGGGCGAGCTCCCCCTCCAGGAGGACGAGGACCGCCTTCAGCCGCTCGGCCACACTCGCGGTCTCCAGCACCCTCTGCTTGTCCTCGAGGCGGAAGTCCATGTGGAAGGCGATGTAGTCGGCGAGCTGCGAGGGGTCCTCCAGGTTCAGGACGAACTGGGCCACCTCGGGGGCCAGGTACTTCCCCTCCTTCAGGAGGGCCTGGAACTTGTCCTTGACCTCCCGTACCAGGGCCTTCACGGTGAGGGCCTCCCCGGGCTCGTCGGAAAGCACATCCCCCCGGGCCTCGAGGTGGTCCCCCAGGTCCAGCCACTCCCTCACCCGCACCCGGGCGAAGGCCTGCACCAGGACCTGGACGGAGCCGTCCGGGTTCTTGCGCATCTTGAGGATGTTGCAGGCCGTGCCCACCTCGTAAAGGTCCGAGGGCTTGGGCGTCTCCACCTCCTTGTCCTTCTGGCTCACGATGAGGAGAACCCGCTCGCGGGCCAGGGCCTCGTCAATGGCCCGGATGGAGATGGGCCGGCCCGCATCGATGGGCATGACCATGGTGGGGTAGATGACCGACCCCCTCACGGGGCAGACGGGTAAGGTCTCGGGCAGCATGGGCATCCTCCTTTCTGGGTTCGCTTCCTTCGGGTCCATAGCCTAAGCCTACCTGTATCAAGTTTACTGCGAAACCCTGTTTAGCGCAAAGGGTCCTGGGTCACAAGGCCTTATCCTAAGGCCATGCGGCCTTGGGCCCTCCTGGTTCTCCTCCTTCTGGGCCTGGGCCTGGCCCAGAAGAGCGGGGGCGGGGTAGGGGGAAGGCCCTACACCCCCCCGC
>BBBL01000278.1 GCA_001311545.1 Thermus kawarayensis JCM 12314
GGGAGGAGGGGGAGGTTATGGACTCGCCTTGCGCCTCGGGGGGGTGAACCGCCTGGAGGGCGGGCTTTACTTAGGGGAGGCTAGCCTCCTTTTCACCCTTTCCCATCCTTGGCGGGTAGCCTGGCCCTGTGGCTTGGGGACCTGGGCCTCGAGGCCGGCTACCGGGAAGCCCCTTACGCCTGGGTCCGCTACACCTGGAGGTGGCCGTGAGAAGACAGAAGATCCTTTGGCTTGGCGTGCTCCTTTTTCCCTTGGCCCTGGCCCAGACGGCGGCGGAGATTCTGGACCGGGTGGAGAAAAACCTCTCCGAGCCCTGGCAGGCGGTGGTCCAGGGCACCCTTCAAGGCCCCTCGGGGCAGGAAGAGCTTAGGGCCCGGGTCTTCGCCATCCCCAAGGAGAACCTCTTCCGCATAGAGTTCCTGAAGCCCGCTTCCCTGGAGGGGAACTTCACCGTGATCACCGAGAAGGAGGTCTGGAACTACCTCTACCTCACCAACCAGCTCATCGTCGCCCCCAAGGAGAGGGCCCAGGTCCAGGGCCTGGGCTTCAGCCCCCAGGGCCTGGGAGACCTCAAGGCCCTCACGGAGCGGGTAACCCTCCGCCTCTCCGGCGAGGAGCGCCTGCCGGAGGGGGCCGCCTGGAAGCTCGTGGGGCGGGCCAAGGAGGGCCAGGGCTTCGCCGAGATGGAGCTCTACGTTCTGAAGGCCGACCCCAGGCCCCTCCGTTTCGTCTTCAAGGACGAGGCGGGGAAGGTTCTGGCGGACCTCAGGGTGGTGGAGTTCAAGCGGACAAGCCTCACCCCGGCCCAGCTCAGGCGCTACCCCAAGGACGCCCAGGTGGTGCGCCGCTAGGGCTCGGCGTAGAGGGGGGTGGAGAGGTACTTCCAGCCACCGTCCGGGCTGATGCAAGCCACCCGCTTTCCGGGGCCGAGCTCCTTGGCCACCTGTAGGGCGGCCCAGACGATTCCCCCAGAGCTCATCCCCAGGAAAAGCCCCTCCTCCCGGGCGAGCCGCCGGGCCAGGGGAAAGGCGTCCTCCTCCCAAACCTGGACCACCCCGTCCAGAAGGGAAAGGTCCAGGTTTTCGGGGATGAAGCCCGGGCCCATGCCTTGGAACTGGTGCTGGCCCATCTTCCCCCCGGAAAGGACGTTGGAGCGGGCGGGTTCCACGGCGATGACCTTCACGTGGGGGAGGCGTTCCTTGAGGTAGCGGCCCACCCCGGTGATGGTCCCCCCGGTGCCGGAGCCGTAAACAAAGGCGTCTATACGGCCCTCCAGGGCCTCGTAGAGCTCGGGCCCCGTGGTCTCGTAGTGGGCCCGGACGTTGGCGGGGTTCTTGAACTGGTCGGGCATGAAGGCCCCAAGCTCCTCCTTGAGCCTCAAGGCCTCCTCCCTGGCCGCCAGCATCCGCCTTTCGGGGTCGGTGAGGACGAGCTCGGCCCCGTAGGCCCTGAGCACCCGCTTCCTCTCCTCGGACATCTGGGCGGGCATGGTGAGGATGAGGCGGTAGCCCCGGCTTGCGGCGATCATGGCCAGGCCGATGCCGGTGTTGCCGCTGGTGGGCTCCACGATGACCTGGCCCGAGCCCGGCCTTAGGATTCCCCGTTCCTCGCGTCTCGGATCATGTACCAGGCGGGCCGGTCCTTGATGGAGCCCCCTGGGTTCTGCCCCTCCAGCTTCACGAAGACCTCGGCCATGTCCGGGGCCACCACCTTGGCGAGGCGGACCACCGGGGTCTTGCCGATGACCGCTTCCACCCGCATGCCCCCACTATAGCCCTTGGCCAGGGGCGGAACCCCGGGGCCCTTTTCCCGAGGCCTCGGTCTGCTAGGCTAGAGGGAGCAAGCCTGGCTTGCGAAAGGGTGAACATGAAGGTTGAACAGGACAAGGTAGTGACCATCCGCTACACCCTCCAGGTGGAGGGGGAAGTTTTGGACCAGGGGGAGCTCTCCTACCTGCACGGGCACGGCAACCTGATCCGGGGCCTCGAGGAGGAGCTGGAGGGCCGTCAGGAGGGGGAGCGCTTCCAGGCCCACGTGCCCGCCGAGAAGGCCTACGGGCCCCACGACCCCGAAGGGATCCAGGTGGTGCCCCTTTCCGCCTTTCCCGAGGACGCCGAGGTGGTCCCTGGGGCCCAGTTCTACGCCCAGGACATGGAGGGGAACCCCATGCCCCTCACCGTGGTGGAGGTCCAGGGGGAGGAGGTCACCATCGACTTCAACCACCCACTGGCGGGCAAGGACCTGGACTTTGAGGTGGAGGTGGTGCGGGTGCGCGAGGCCACCCCGGAGGAGGTCCTCCACGGCCACGTGCACGAGGGCGGCCACGCCCACTAAGGCTTCTTCGCGGGGTCTTGCAGCCTTGGCCGCCTAGGGCCTAAACTGGTTAGGTGCGGGTGCGGAGGCCCCGCTTTGCTTGGCCCCATCGTCTAGCGGTCAGGACGCGGCCCTCTCAAGGCCGAAACGGGGGTTCGATTCCCCCTGGGGTCACCATGGGCGGCTAGCTCAGCCGGCGAGAGCGCTCGCCTTACAAGCGAGAGGCCAGAGGTTCAAGTCCTCTGCCGCCCACCAGCCCCACCCTAAAGGGTGGGAGATCGTTTTTTTCCCAGAAGGCTCTGGACCCCTGCGGGAAGGGCTTCCTCGGGGAAGAGGGCCCGGAAGCGCTGGGCCAGGTCGGCCAGGAAGGGCTTCAGGTGCGCCTCCCGCAGGGCCTCTGTAGAGTTCCCGCATGGCCTGGAGAAGCTTTTCCCGGGCCAGGTGCCGGGCCACCAGGAGGGCTTCCCCCTGGAGGCGGGGGGGCTTTCCCCGGGTAAAGGCGCTCGGCCTCCTTGCGCACGGCGGGGGCTTGCAAAAGGCGCCGGCAGGTGGGGCAGGGGTGGGTTTCGCTGGG
>BBBL01000279.1 GCA_001311545.1 Thermus kawarayensis JCM 12314
TAAAAATGCTCAGCGTGCTGAGCAGAACCTCCTTCACCCGTCCCCAGGGCCCAGGAGCTTCCTAAGGCGGCTCACGGCGCCCCGCCACCTCCTGCAGGTGTGCTGGGCCCCAGGCAGGTGGGCAAGACCACCCTTGCCCTGCAGGTGGCCCAGACCTCCGGCCTCCCCTACCACTACGCCTCCGCCGACGAACCCACCCTCAAGGAAGCCCCTTGGCTGGAGACCCAGTGGACCTTGGCCCGCCGCCTGGCCCAGGGAGGGGAGGCCCTCTTGGTCCTGGACGAAGCCCAGAAGGTGCTGGGCTGGTCGGAGACCCTAAAGCGCCTCTGGGACGAGGACACCCTAAAGGGCCTTCCCCTCAAGGTGGTCCTCCTGGGTTCCTCACCCCTGCTCCTGCAAAAGGGCCTTTCCGAAAGCCTCGCCGGCCGTTTTGAGGTCCTTCACCTACCTCACTGGAGCTTTTACGAGATGGAGCTGGCCTTCGGGTACACCCTCCCCGAGTACCTCTACTTCGGGGGTTATCCGGGCGCGGCCCCCCTGCGGGAAGAGCCGGGAGGTTTGTCCGCTACATCAAAGACGCCCTTCTAGAAACCACCCTGGGACGCGACATCCTGCTCCACACCCGGGTGGAGAAACCCGCCCTCCTCCGCAGGGTCTTGGAGCTCGGCCTCCTCTACAGCGGCCAGGTGCTCTCCTACACAAAGATGTTGGGGCAACTCCAGGACGCTGGGAACACGGTGACCCTGGCCCATTACCTGGAGCTTTTAGAAGGGGCGGGCCTTCTCGGCGCCCTGCAGAAGTACGCCGCCGAGCCCTTCCGGCGCCGGGCCTCGAGCCCCAAGCTCCTGGCCCTTAACACGGGGCTCATCACGGCCGTCCTAGGGCTCTCTCCGGAGGAGGTGTGGGAGGACGCCGCCCTCATGGGGCGGCTTGTGGAAACCGCTGTGGGCGCCCACCTTTTGGCCCACGCCCCCCACGGGGGCTTTGAGGTGTACTACTGGCGGGAGAGGGACCAGGAGGTGGACTTCGTCCTGAAAAAGGGGAAGCGCCTTCTGGCCTTGGAGGTCAAGAGCGCTCCCTCAAAGAGGACCAAGGGGCTGGAAGCCTTCACCCAGGCCTTTGGAGGAAAAGGCCTTCTCCTGGGCCCAGGAGGCATCCCCCTGGAAGCGTTCCTTCGGGAAAACCCCCTGGCCTTTCTTTAGCCTCCCCGTTCCGGCGACGAACACCCTTATACCCTTTCTCCCCGTTTCCTTCGCCTTACCGGCTCGGGGAAGCCTGCCTAGGGACCCCCCATGCTGGCCCAAGCAGCATGGGGTGGTATCACCCCTTGGCCGAGAGCCAGTCCTCCCCCATCCCCACCTCCACCTCTAGGGGCACGGCGAGGGGGTAGACCCCCTCCATGACCTCCTTGGCCAGGGCGGCCACCTCTTGGACCTTTCCTTGGGGGCCTCCAGGAGGAGCTCGTCGTGGACCTGGAGGAGCATCCTCCCCCCCGTTCCCTGGAGCCTAGGGAAGAGCTTCACCATGGCGAGCTTCATGAGGTCGGCGGCGGTGCCTGGACGGGCATGTTGAAGGCCATGCGCTCAGCGGCCTCCCGCACGCTCTTCACCCGGGCGTGGAGGTCGGGCACGTAGCGCCTCCTTCCGAAGAGGGTTTCCACGTAGCCCCGCTTCCTGCCCTCCTCCAGGGTGTTTTCTATCCAGGCCCGCACCTTGGGGAAGCTCTGGAAGTAGCGCTCAATGAAGGCCAGGGCCTCCTCGTAGGGGATGGAGAGCTCCTGGGAGAGCCGGTGGGCCGACATGCCGTAGAGGACGCCGAAGTTCACCGTCTTGGCGGCCCGGCGCATGAGGGGGTCCACGGCCTCCTTGGGCACGCCGAACATCCAGCTCGCCGTCTCGGTGTGGATGTCCTGGCCCTCCTTAAAGACCCTTATCAGGTTCTCGTCCCCCGAGAGGTGGGCGAGGACCCGGAGTTCTATCTGGCTGTAGTCCAAGGCCACCAGGAGCCACCCCTCCTCGGCCACGAAGGCCCGGCGGATCCGCTGCCCGAGGGGGGTGCGGATGGGGATGTTCTGCAGGTTGGGGTCGGAGCTAGAAAGCCTCCCCGTGGCCGTGGCCGTCTGGTTGAATCGGGTGTGAAGGCGGCCCGTCCTGGGGTGGACGAGGCCCGGGAGGGGGTCTATGTAGGTGCTCTTGAGCTTGGTGAGCTCCCGGTACTCCAGGATCCTCCCCACGATGGGGTGGGCCTCTCGGAGGGCCTCCAGCACCGCGGCGCTGGTGGAGCGCTTGCCCGTCTTCTCCGTCTTGCCGATGGGGGGAAGCCCAAGCTCGTCAAAGAGGACCCTTTCCAGCTGGTCCCGGGAGTTCAGGTTGAAAGGGTGGCCCGCCAGGCGGAAGACCTCCTCCTCGAGGCGCCTTATCTCCTGGTCAAGCTCCAGGGAGAGGGCCTTCAGGTAGGCCACGTCCAGCCGGACCCCCGTGGCCTCCATGTGGGCCAGGACCCGGGAGAGGGGCCTTTCCACCTCCTGGTAGAGCCAAAGGAGCCTCTCCTCCCCCGAAGGCGCTCCAGGAGGTTTTGCTGAAGCCTCTCGGCGAGAAGGGCCCGTAGGGCGGCGTCTTCCGTCCACTCCCCCCCGTAGCGCCGCGCCACCCCCTCGGGGGAGGTGTTGGAGGGGTCCAGGAGGTAGGCGAGGAGCATGGGGTCGTCCGAGGGAGGGAGGTCCAGCCCCTCCCGGAGGGCCAAGACGGCGAGGTCCTTGGCGAGGAGGCCCCGGACCTCCCGGAGGTCCCCTAGCCCCGCCAAGGGGTCCCTCTGCCCGGTGCACCCGGCCCTCCTTGCAGGCGGCGAGGGCCACAAGCTCCGCCACATGGGCTCGGGCCGG
>BBBL01000280.1 GCA_001311545.1 Thermus kawarayensis JCM 12314
CTGCGCCTGGGCCTTCCCCTCACCCTCTTCTCCCTGGTCCTCCTCTACCTCTGGCTCACCTGAGGCGGGCCTCGAGCCAGCCCCCGATGGCGAGCACCCTCCCGTCCTCGGCGTAGGGCCACCACCTGGAGGCCCACAGGCATCCCCTCCACCTTGGCGAAGGGGAGGGCGAGGGTGGGGACCCCGAGGAGGCTGAAGGCAGGGTGAGGGTGATGAAGGCCTCCCGGTGGCTCCTCCTCCCCGACTCCAGCTCCACCTCCTCCGTGCCCAAGGGAGGGGCGGGGAGGGGCTGGACGGGGAGGAGGAGGGCGTCCACCCCTCTTAGGGCCTTCACCAGCTCCAGCCTGAGGGCCTCCCGCTCCGCCACGGCGTCCCGGTAGTCCTTCTCCGTGAGGGCGAGGCCCAAAAGAAGCGCCTCCCGCACCCCTTCGGAAAACCCCTCGGGGTGCTCTTTAAGGGCCTTCTCGTGGATGCGGGCCGCCTCGTAGCGCACCAGGCGGGTGTAGACCTCGTAGACCCCCCTAAGGGGCAGGGAGACCTCCTTCACCTCGGCCCTTAGGGCGGGGAGGTCTTCCAGAAGCCTGGAGAAGGCCCTCCGCACCTCCACCCCGAGCCTCCCCTCCAAAAAGTCCAGGGGCACCCCGAAGGTGGGGTTCTGGGGGCCTCCAGGGGAAGGCTCTCCCCCGCCAGAATCTCCGTGAGAAAGTGGGCGTCCCGCACCGTCTTGGTGAGAGGCCCGGCGTGGTCCGTGGAGCGGGAGAGGGGAAGGGCCCCCTCCAAGCTCACCCGGCCGTAGGAGGGCTTGAAGCCCACCACCCCGTTGAAGCCCGCGGGGATGCGGATGGACCCCCCGGTGTCCGTGCCCAAGGAGGCGAGGCCGATGCCCAGGGCCACGGCCACGGCGCTCCCACCGCTAGACCCCCCGGCCTGGCGGGTGGGGTCTATGGCGTTCCGCACCGGCCCCGTCCAGGGGTTTTCCCCGGTGATGCCTAGGGCGATCTCGTGCATGTTGGTCTTGGCGAGGATAAGCGCCCCCGCCTCCTTTAGGCGCCGCACCGCCTGGGCCTCCTCGGGAAGGGGAGGAAGGGGGGCCCGGGTCCCGGCCCGGGTGGGCATCCCCTTCACCGGGAAGAGGTCCTTCACGGTGAGGGGAAGGCCGTGCAGGGCCCCCGCGCCTGGCCCCGCCTGAGCTCCTCCGTGAGGGCCAGGGCCTCCTTGCGGGCGGCCTCCTCGTCCAGATAGGCGAGGGCGTTCCGGTCCTGGAAGGCCTTGGCCCGCTCCAGGGCCTCCTCCAAAAGGGCTAAGGGGGTGGTCCTTCCCGTTTCCAGAAGGCGCTTCGCCTCAAGCAGGTCCATGCTCCATTATAAAAGCGCCTCCGGGGCTCTCCCGTAGGGGCTTTCCTCCCGGCCAGGTGTAGGTGAGGACCTCCCTACCCTCTAGGGCCAGGGCCACCAGGGCCTCCGTGGGCAGGCGGGCCTCGGTCTTCAGGACCACCCCTAGGTCCGCCCGGGTCACGGGGTGCTTGGGGGCGAAGAGGGTGCAGCACTCCTCGTCGGGGAGGATGGAGGTCCCGTAGGTGCCGATCCTTTTGGCCTCGGCCACGATCTCCTGCTTATCCCACCCGATGAGGGGCCTTAGGACGGGGAGGGTAGCCGCCTGGTTCACGGCGTAGAGGTTCTCCAGGGTCTGGGAGGCCACCTGGCCCAGGCTGTCCCCGGTGGCGAGGGCCAGGGCTCCCTCCTCCTGGGCGATGGCCTCGGCGATCCTTAGCATGTAGCGGCGGTAGAGGACCACCCGGTAGGCGGTGGGGGCCTCCACGATGATGTGCCGCTGCACCTCGCTGAAGGGGACGAGGTGGAGCCTAAGGCGGTGCTGGAAGCGGGAGAGCCGCTCGGCAAGGGCTTTTGCCTTCTCCCGGCTCGCCCCCGAGAGGAGGGGGAAGGGGTGGAAGTGCACGAGGACCACCTCCGCCCCCCGGCGCATGAGGCGGTAGGCGGCCACCGGGGAGTCAATCCCTCCGGAGAGGAGGGCCACCACCTTGCCGGAAACCCCCGGGGGGAGGCCCCCTGGACCCGGGTGGCGCTCCGCCTCCAAAAGGGCCGCTCCCGGCAGGATCCGCACCACGAACTCCCGCTCCGCTCCCCTAAGCCGCACCGGGCCCGGTCTTTTCCTTCACAAAGGCCCCGAGGAGGCGCTCCACTTCGGGAGAGGTGAGGGGGAAGGTCTTGTCCGAGCGCTTTGCGGTGATGCGGAAGCTCCCGAAGGCCTCGCCCTTCAGGGCCTCTTCCAGGGCGGCCTGCATGGCCTCGAGGTCCGGGGGCGTCCTCAGGACCCGGGCGAAGCCCTCCACCCCTAGGGTGTCCTGGAGACGGGCCTTGGCCTCGAGCCAGGCCCCCTCGGGGAGGCGGAAGAGGAGGGCCATGGGCCACTCCGCCTCCAGCCGGGCAGAAAGGCCCTTCAGGGCACGCTTCACGTGGGCCTTGGCCCGCTTGAGGAAGAAGGGACGGTTCCCCCCTTTGAGGGCCAGCTCGTGGAAGAGGTTTACCAGAAGGAGGGTTTCCACCTCAGCACCCCACCTTCACCGCCAGGTAAAGCCGGCTGCACAAAGAGCCCCGCCGGGCGGCCTCCCGCAGGTCCTCGGGGCGGCCAAAGCGGAAGGCGGTGTAGTAGGTCTTGCCCGGCTTGGGCCGGGGAAGGAGGACCGGGGAAAGGAGTTCGGCCTCGTACACCCAAAGCTCCAGGGTGTAGGCGGGCCGGTCCTCCCGGCCGAAGGCCACGGGGAAGCGGAGGGCCACCTGGGCGGAGAGCTTCTCCTGGGCCACCCTAAAGGCGGCCTCCTCCAGCCCCCCC
>BBBL01000281.1 GCA_001311545.1 Thermus kawarayensis JCM 12314
CACCGCCGACACCGAGGCCGTGGGCGAGGCCTGGCTCCGGCCCGAGGACCAGGAGGGGGTGGCCCTCTATGGGGACGCGCCGCCTCCCGGGTACGAGGCTACCGCCTGGCCGACCGGGCCCTGGTGGTGAACGGGGTAGCCACCCTCTCCGTTCCTACAGGGCGGATGGTCCTCTTCCGCATGGTGGGCGCCGCCCGCACGGCGGAGGGGGTGGTGGACCTGGTGGATGCCGACCGGAGGGTGGTCCTGCGTGAGAGAGGGGCTTTCCCTGCTGGGGTTCACGTTCCTCGCCCTCCTCGGGGGGTGGGTCCTCCAGGCCCTAGTGGGCCAGGGCACCTTGCCCTTCCTTCTCGCCCTCTCCCCCCTTCTCCGGGCGCTTTTCCGGGGGCGGGTGGGGGTCTACTACGGTGGGGCGGTCCTGGGTCTGGCTGGGGCCATGGTGTGGCGGCTCGGGGGACCGTACGCCGTTCTGGCCTATCAGGCCCTGGCCCTGGCGGCGGACGGCTTCTTCCGGCGGGAGGAGGAGGGGCACGGCTTCATGGCCACCTTCTTCCCCGCCCTGCTGGTGTTCTACCTGGCCCTGGGGGTGTAGATGGAAGCGGTGTGGCAGGAACTGGAGGCTAAGCTCAGCTCCTTGGAGCCAGAGGTGGCCAAGGAGGTGGTGGCGCGGGCCAGGGAGGCCTCCCCCAGCCGGAGGGCGAAGGAGGTCTTTCGGGCCCAAAACAGGCGGGTAGCCACCCCCCTGGAGGAACCTCTCCTCCGGGTGGCCACCGTCCTGGTGGAGGAGAAGCTGGTGGGGAGCTACGAGGAGGCCTTTGGCGTCCTTGGGGTGGAGGCGGACCGGGGCCAGGCGGGGCTCCAGGGGGAAGCAACAGGGGAGGCCCCCTCGGCCCAGAAAGCCCCCGCTCCTGAGGCCCATCCCGTCCAGGCGGCTCCTGCTAGGGAGGCCTCCCCGCCTCCTCCCAACGGAACGGGGAAGCCCCCCAGGCCCCAGGACCAGAACGAGGCGGCGCAGGACTCGAGGTGGCGGCGGGCCTACCAGGAGGTCTTCGGCCAGGACCCCTCGGAGGACCCCCTCCTCTACCGGGAGAGGCTGGCCCAGGCCCTGCTCTTCTACCGGCAGGAGCACGGGCGGCGCAGGGCCTTCGAGGAGGTTCGGGAGGTGGAGCGGCGGCTCCAGGAGTCCCGGAGCCGGGCCCGGGAGCTTCTGGGCTCGGAGCCGCAGGTGGACGTGGGGGCGGCCTTTGTCCAGCTTGGGAAGCTCTCCGCCCAGCTGGAAGAGATGGCCCGGCGGGTAGAGCGCCTGGAGGAAGCGGTGCAGAAGGAGGCCTCCAGGTTCGGTGGGGTGAACGCCGCTCTTCGGCTCCACCACCAGGAGATCCGGGCCCTGAAGGTCCTGGTAGAGGGCCTAAGGGCGGGGGACGGCGTGGACTGGAAGCGGGTGGAGGCGGCGGTGCGAACGGCCAAGGCCGAAACCATCCGGGAGGTGGAGGAGCGCATCCAGGGAGCCACGGACCTCTGGCGGGGCGAGGTGGAGCCGAGGCTCAAGGCCCTGGAGGAGTGGGCCAAGCGCATCACCGAAGCCTTCCGGCGCACCCTCGAGGCCAAGGAGCGGAGGAGGGGCCTCTTCGGGCTCTTCGGAGGTGAGAAGTGAAGGGGGACGGAAGTGTGGCCTTCAAGGCGGGGGACGTGGTGTTCACCGTTCCCCGGAGCATGTTCCGGGCGGACGTGAACGGTGTGGTCCAGGTGGGGGAACACCAGGTGCCCGCCAAGGTGATCTACGCCGCCTGGGCCGTGGGCGTGGACCAGGGAGTGAAGGCGGGCGTGGCCCTGGGGGCGGGCTTGAGCCTGGTCCTGGTGGTGGGGGTCTTGCTCCTCCACCGGGCGGTGAACGCCTGGCGGGAGCGCAGGCGGTGGACGCCCTGGACCGGATAGGGAGGTGAACGGTGCTACGGGTCTACGCCCAGGCCGCCATCGCCGCCGCCGCCATGCCCGTGGTGGGCTTCATCACGGGCAAGGTGGTGGGGGAGGCGGCGGACAGGGCTCCCCTCCTGGCGGGGGTGGGCGTGGTGGTCTACGCCATCGCCCTGGCCGCGAGCTACGCCCACCTCCGGCACTACTACGCCCGCTTTGACGCGGAAGGGGTGCGGGCCTCCCCCTTCATCGCCTTCGCCGTGGAGGTGGCCACCTTCTACCTCTCCTTCGCCTCCGTGGTCCTGGGGAGCGCCTGGGCCTCTGGGGGAGCCTCGTGGGGGCGGGGGTGGTGTTCTGGGGGAACCTCACCTCCATGAGCCTGGGCCTGGCGGAGCGGAAACGGGGCGTGGACGCCAGGTAAACAGGGACGCCCCGGAGCGAACGGTGAGCCTTGCGGAGACGGGTGCCTCCGGAGGGGGGAGGCTCACGGGGAGGCGGGGAACGGGACCGTGAACGTGACGGGGGAAACCCTCCCCGTTCCCCTGGAGGAAGAAGAGCTTTCCCTCCTGGAGGCCCTCGAGGTTCCCAAGGGGCCGAGCGCCTGGCCCGGGAGCTGGGGTGGCCCAAGTCCACGGTGGCCAAGCGGCTCCAGCGCCTGGTGAGCCGGGGCCTGGTGGAGGCCAGGGGATGGTGTCTACCGCAAGGCAGAGAGGGCTTCGGCCTGAGCTTTTGGGGGCCCTGGCGGGGCTACTGGAAGGCCCCTGGGGGCTTCCTTCACGGGGGCCCTCTTC
Organism: Thermus kawarayensis JCM 12314; assembly: GCA_001311545.1. Next base: position 2,706 of record BBBL01000281.1, read on the forward strand.
GCCAGGCGGGTGGGGTGGAGGGAGGCCTTCTTCGCCGGCCTTGGGTGGCTCACGGCGGGGATGCGGGGCGCCCCGCCCCTCCTCGCCCTGTGGATGGGGCAGGGGGTCCTGACTCTGGAGCCGGGGGG
>BBBL01000282.1 GCA_001311545.1 Thermus kawarayensis JCM 12314
CTGCCGCGCCCGGCCTCCACTCACGGCGAAGACGTAAAGGCGTTGCCGTCGGACTGGAGGGCGCCCACCGGGACCAGAACTCCCTGGGCCAGGGTGGCCGTGTAGGCACGGTGCCGGTGGCGCCCAGGGGAAGGTCTCCTTCTTGGAGGAGCCGGGCGGTGAGGGTGACCATGCCTCCCGAAGAGGTTCCTCCGGGGTTTTGCTCCACCTCCGCAGGGTAGACACGGCCGCCGTAGGCGAAGTCCACCCGGCTCCCCTTGGGCAGGAGGGTGGCCTCCTCGGGGGGTACGCCGAACTGGACCGTCGGCCTTGGGCCAGGGTGAAGGCCGTGGCCCCTACTCCCAGGTAGGCCCCGGGAACTGCCCCCACCGCCAGGATCTCGCCCGCAAAGGGAGCGCGAAGGGCGGCGTTTTGCAGGTTGAGCTGGGCCTGGGCCACTTGGTTTCTGGCCTGATCTACCGCCGCTTGGAGGGCGGCCAGGGTTTCCTCTTGGGCCCGGTCGTTCTGCGCCAGGGCGGTTCGGGCCGCGTCCAGGTTGGCCTGGGCCTGGTAAAGCTGAGCCTCGGCCTGCTTGAGCTCGGCCTCGGAAAGCCCCCCCAGGGCGTGGACCCTCTGCGCCCCCTCGTAGGCCTTTTGGGCCGCCTGGTAGGCGGCCTGGGCCTGGCGGAGCTGGGCTTCCAGGCGGGCCCGGGCCTCCCGGGAGGCCCGGGTTTGGGCGGCCAGGTTGACCTCCGCCGCCTTTAGGGCCGCCTGGGCGTTTCTGAGGGCGATCCCCAGGCCGGTGGCGTCCAGGTGCACCACGACCTCCCCTTGGGCCACCCTGTCCCCGGCCTTCTTGAGGACCTGGGCCACCACCCCCCCCACCTGGGCCGGGACGTTGACCTGGAGGTAGGGGACCACCACCGCTCCCACCTGGCGGTTGGCCTTAAGGGTTCCTGCCTTGGCCTGGGCAAGGGTCACCTGGACCGCGGGCAAGGTCTGAAGCCTGGCCTCCGCCGAAGCTTCCCTGGACCTTGCGGCCGGGGCTTCCGCCTCAGGGGCCTGCTGGGGTGGGCTCCACCTTCCCAGCCAAAAACCAAGGAGCAGGGCCAGGATCAAAAGGGCGAGGTTGCGGGCCATGGCTCACCTCGCAAGCCCTGTGAGGTCCCGGCCCGCAGCCAAAGAGAGGGCGGCCAAGGCCCGCCAGTAAGCGTTCTTGGCTTGGAGCAGCCCGTACTCGGCCACGAGCACCGAGACCCGGTCCGTTTCTACCTGGAGGGCAGACACGGTGCCCGCCTTGTAAGCTGCCTCGTCTTGGGCAAGGACCTTTCTGGCGTTCTCCAGATTGCTCTCCGCCAGGGCGATAGCGGCGTAGGCGGCCTGAGCTGCCTGGTAGGCGTTTTTGAGGCTGGTCATGGCGTTCTGCTCCGCGGTCGTCAGGGCCTTGCGGTTGTTTTCCAGGGTGAGCTGGGCGGTCTTCAGGGTAAGGGGAGGGGTGTAGTCGTTGTCGGAGAGCCTGACCAAAAGCTCGCCGTACTCCACCGCCTGCCTGGCCTGGAGGACCTGGGGGAGGTGTTCCAAAACCTCCTGCCCAAGGCCTCGAGGGTGGCCTCGAGGCGGGGGGGATCGGGGGGAGGTTCCAAGGTCACGGGTCCCAGGTCCGAGAGGCCCAGGAGGGCGGCGAGCTGGACGGCGAGGACCGGGGTCTGCCCTTGGGCCGTGGCCAGGTTCTGCCGCGCGGAGTCCACGCTGGCCTGAGCCCGGGCCACGTCCAGACCGGTGGCGTTGCCTGCAGCCTGGCGGGCCTTGGCGACCTGTAGGTTCCGCTCGGCCAGGGCCACCTGGCCCTCAGCACCTCCAGATTGCGCTGGTTCTCGTAGAGGGCCAGGTAGGCGTTTACCACGTCCCGCAGGACCTGGAGTCGGGTGTAGGCCAGGTTGGCCTGGGCCAGGGCGTAGGCCTGGCGGGCCTGCGTACGCTCCAGGATCAGGGTGGCGGGGTCTTCCTCTTTGGCCCGGAGCTGGACTTCGCGTTTTGGAGGTTGACCTGGGCGGTCTGGACCGCGGGCCCACGTTCCAGGGCTAAGCGTAGGGTCTCTCCCAAGGTCAGTTTCCCGGCGCTTGGGCCAGGGCCAGGGAAAGGCCGAAAACCATCCAAACCGGCGTCTTCACGGTTGCACCTCCTTCACCAGGACATCGGGGGAGAGCCGGGCCATGCTGCGGCGGAGGGCGAGGTAGGCCAGGTAGGCGTTGGCTTGGCTGTTCTCCACGGCGTAGGCGGCTTGGAGCTGGGCCAGCTCCGCCTGGGCCAGCTCCAAGGGGGCGATGAGCCCGGCCTCCAGACGCTTTTGGGCGTCCTTGAGGCTTGGTCGGCTGCTTGGAGGGCCTTCTGCGCAGCCTTCCAGGCCTCGAGGGCGGCCAGATAAGCCGCGTGGCGGGCGCGGAGGTCCGCCTCGGCAGAGGCCCTAGTGGAGGCCAAGGCTGCCTCCTGAGCCCGCAGGTTGGCCTGGGCTAGGCGCACCTGGGCTTCCAGGTCGGGGGCCACAGGGGGAAGGAGGCGCTCAGGCCCACCCGGAGGCCCTGGGGGCCGGTAGCCCCGGGGACATAGGTGGCCGTGCCAGCGATCTGGCCCGTGGCCAGGTTGAGGCTTAGGCCCACGTTGGAGCCTGCGGTGGCCGACCCCACCTGCCCGTAGCTTAGGCCGAGGCTCCCTTGGGGAAGGAAACGCGCCCACTCCGCGTAGGCCAGGGCCTGTTTGGCGTCCTCCAAGGCGTTTTCTGCCCGTAGAACGTCGGGTCGCTCCGGAAGGGAGGCCAGGGCTTCCTCCAGGGACAGGGGGGGAGGTGGGGAGAAG
>BBBL01000283.1 GCA_001311545.1 Thermus kawarayensis JCM 12314
CCAGGAAGTCCGAGGCCTTCTCCCGTGAGCTCAAACCGGGCCTCCCCCGCCTCGCCCCGGTAGCCCCCCTGGGCGGGCGCCGTGGGGTCCTCGCCGGGAAGGCGCAGGTAGCCCGCCTCTTTGAGCTTCCGGATCATCTTGGATGGCCTGGTGGAGGCGGGTTTCCTCCTTGCGGTCGGCGAAGCGGGACTCCCGGAGCCAGTCCTCGGGGACGAGCTCCTTTTGGAGGAGGGCCTGGAGGAGGGCGTCGTAGAGGTCCTCCAGGGTGGGGGCGCGGCCCGGGTCCGGATCGTAGCGCTGGAAGGGGTCAGAAAACCCCGAGTCCAGGAGGAAGTCCTCCAGGAGGGAGAGGATCTCCTCGGGGGAGAGGTCCTCCAGGCCTCCCTCGTAGCGGCTGTAGCGGATGGCCTTCATCTTTGCAACCTCCCCAGGACCTGTTCCATGAGCCTGGCGTAGTCCGGAAGCCGCCGGAAGATGGCCCAGGCCAGGCTCTCGCTGTACGTGTGGACCGTGAGGTTGCGGTCGTCCACCATGCCCAAGGCCAAGCGGGCCTCCTCCTCCCCCAAAAGCCCCGCCTCCCGGGCCAGGCGGATGACCCCCTTGGGGCTTGCCCCCTCCAGCCCCTCCACCTCCCGGAGGTAGGCCTGGAGGGCCTTCCAGAAGGCCTCAAAGGTGTACTCAAAGCGCTGGATGGCGGCGTCCCGCTCCACGGGGCTCGGGTCTTGCAGGAAGGCCAGCTCCCTAAGGGTGGCGAGGGCCTTCTCCGCGACCTGGATCCGCTCTAAAACTCGGCCCACAGGACTCCCTCCCTAAGCACCCGCTCCCGGAAGGCGGGTTCGGCCTCGGCGAGGTCCACGAGGTCCACCCGCCGCACCACGGGGCCTCCTCCAGGGCCTCCCGAAGGAGGGGCATGAGGGGGGCGAGGGGCGTGGGCGAGAGGAGGGCGAGGTCCAGGTCGGAGGCCCGCCTCCCCTCCCCTCGGGCGAAGGAGCCGAAGAGGAAGAGCTTCGCCCCCGTGCCTTGAGGTGGGGGCCAGGGCCTTTAGAACCGCTTCCTTGTCCCGGTCCAGGCTAGTTGCCATAGCTCCTCGGGCGCTCCGCCGCCTGGTAGCTGGCCTCGCCCCGGGAGAGCTTCCGCCGCCCCACCAGGCCCTCGAGGACGAACTCCCCGGCGGAGAGGAGGAGCTCCGGGGTCTCCTCTCCCGCCAGCGTCCTCGCCGCCTCCAGAAGGCCCGGCACCCCCGCCATGGCCTCCAGCGCCTCCTCAACCCCCCCCTCGGGCAGGGTGAGGAGGTTCCCCGCCTCGAAGTGGGCCAGGATGGGCTCGGTCTTGAGGCGGTAGCGGGGGAGGACCAGGCCGAAGGCCCGCTGGACGATCTCCCGCGCCACCTTCTCCGCCCCTTGGAGCTCCCCCTCGTACTCCAGCTCCAGCTTCCCGGTGACGGCGGGGAGCCCCTGGTAGAGGTCTAGGGGCCTGGCCACGGGCCTTCCCCCGTGGAGGAGGGCGCGGCGCTCGGCGCTTGCCGCCACCACCTCCAGGAGGCTTATGGAGAGGCGCTGGCTGACCCCCGCCGTCTGGTCCACCCTCCGGTCCTCCCGGGCGGCGAAGGCCACGGCCTCCACGGAAAGCCTGACCACTCGGGGACGAGGACCCTTCGGGCACGTAGGCCTCCTGGGCGCTGATCCTGGCCCCCTCCTCCAGGGTGCGGGGGTAGTGGGTGCGGATCTCGCTCCCGATGCGGTCCTTGAGGGGGGTCACGATCCTCCCCCTTGCGGTGTAGTCCTGGGGGTTGGCGGTGAAGACCAGCCAGACGTCCAGGGGGAGCCTCAGGGGGTAGCCCCGGATCTGGACGTCTCCCTCCTCGAGGATGTTGAAGAGGGCCACCTGCACCTTGGGGGCGAGGTCGGCGAGCTCGTTGACGGCGAAGATCCCCCGGTTGGCCCGGGGGAGGAGGCCATAGTGGATGCTCTCCAGGTCGGCCATCCCCGTGCCCCTGCGGGCCGCCTTGATGGGGTCCATGTCCCCCAGGAGGTCGGCCACGGTGGTGTCAGGGGTGGCGAGCTTCTCCACGTAGCGCTCCTCCCTCCCCACCCAGAGGATGGGGGCCTCGTCCCCGGCCTCCTGCAGGAGGCGCTTTCCCTCGGGGGAGATGGGGTTTAGGGGGTTGTCGCGAAGCTCCGTGGCCAGGGCGGGGACCTCCTCGTCCAGAAGGCTTGTGAGGCTCCTGAGGATGCGGCTTTTCGCCTGGCCCCGGGTGCCCAGGAGGATGAAGTTCTGCTTGGCGAGGATGGCCTGGACCAGGGCGGGGATCACCGTGTCCTCGTAGCCGTGGATGCCGGGGAAGAGCCGTTCCCCCCGCTTAAGCTTCTCCCGGAGGTTCTCCCGGGCCTCCTCCTTCACGGTGCGGCGGAGCTTTTCCAGGGGGTAGGTGCGCTTGAGTTCGCCTAGGGTCTTGGCCTTCACCTTTCCCAGTCTAGGGGAAGGGGAGGGCGGGGTGTGTGCCGTGGGTTCCCCTGGGGCGTGGGATAATAGAGGGGTGAACCGGGCCCGGGACTGGCTGGAGCAGGCCAGGCACAACCTCCACCACGCCCAGGGAAGCCTGGGTCTGGGCGACTACGCCTGGGCCTGCTTCGCCGCCCAGCAGGCCGCCGAGGCGGCCCTTAAGGGGCTTCATCTTGCCCGCGGCCAGGTGGCCTGGGGCCACTCCATCCTAGACCTTCTGGCCGACCTTCCGGAGGACGTGGACGTGCCCGAGGACCTGGTGGAGGCCGCCAAGGTCCTGGACAAGTACTACATCCCCACCCGCTACCCGGACGCCCACCCGGCGGGCCCGGCCG
>BBBL01000284.1 GCA_001311545.1 Thermus kawarayensis JCM 12314
CGCCGGGCACGAGCCGGACCGCTAAGGTCCGGGCCCGACTCCGGCCTTACCCTGGGTTCCGAGTGAAACTGGAGAAGCCGGGGAGGTAAAATGCCCCCCAGGTCCGGCCCTCACACGGAGAGCCCGAGCCGGCCGGGAAGAACTTAGAGCCGCGCAGGGAGGGTCAAGGGGCGGCCGTATCCAGGCCCGGCTGCCCCTGGAGGAGGGAGTATGGAAAAGCCTCTACGAATCTTGCACACGGCGGACTGGCACCTGGGCAAGACCCTCAAGGGCAGGGACCGCACCCCGGAGGTGGCGGAGGCCCTGGAGAAAGTGGCCGAGCTGGCCAGGAAGGAGCGGGTGGACCTGGTCCTGGCGGCGGGGGACCTTCTGGACCACCCCCAGCCCTCGGCGGAGGCCGAGGGGATCCTGGTGGAGTTCCTACTCCGCTTGCGGAAGGAGCGGATCCACTGCTTCCTGGTGGCGGGAAACCACGACTCCCCCGAACGGTTTGAGCGGCTCTACCGCCCCCTCCTGGAGCCCGAGGTGGAGGTCCGGGGGCGGCTGGCCCTGGCGGACGAGGGGGGCCTGGTGGAGTTCCGGGGCCTCCGCTTCGGCCTGGTGCCCTTCGTCCCGGAGCGGCTTCTCGCGAAGACCCTGGAGGCGGCCCCCGAGGAGCGGCGCATGGCCTACGGGGAGCGCATGGGCCGCCTCCTGAGCCACTACCAGGCGGACATCCTCCTGGGTCACATGACCGTGTCCGGAAGCCGGCCGGGGGGCGGGGAGTACGCCCTCTACCTGGCGGACCACTACGCCGTGCCCACGGGGCTCCTCCCCCCCGCCCGCTACATCGCCCTGGGGCACATCCATCGGATGCAAGCGGTGGCGGACAACGCCCACTATCCCGGTAGCCTGATTGCCCTGGACTTCGGAGCGGAGGAGGCGGAGCGAGGGGTGCTCCTGGTGGAGGTGCCCCCGGAGCGCCACCGGCCGTGCGGGTGCACCCGGTGGTGGAGCGGTGGGGCAGGCCCCTCCGGACCTTCCGCTTCTCCGCCCGGGAGGCCCAAGCCCGCCAGGAAGAGGTCCGGCGGTTCGGGGGGTGGGCCAGGGTAATCCTGGAGGGGCCGGTGGAGCCCAGTCTGCGGGACGTCTTCCTGGCCATGGATCAAGTCCTGGAGGTGTCCGTAACGGGGTCCCGGGACGCCACGAACGGAGCGGAGGAGGTGCCCGGGACCCTCGAGGAGGCCTACGCGCTGTATCTGGAGGAGAAGGGAGAGAAGAGGGAGGAACGCATCCGAGCGTTCCAAGAGTTGCGCCAGGAGGTGCGGCATGCGTCCCCTGAGGATTGAGCTGGAAGCTTCGGCCCCTACCTCAAACGGCAGGAGATCCCCCTGGACGGCGTGGACCTCTTCGTCGTCACGGGCCCCACCGGAAGCGGTAAGAGCACCCTGCTGGAGGCCATGACCTTCGCCCTCTTCGGGGCCGTCCCCCGGCTGGGCAAACGGGGCCTGGAGGAGACCCTCCACCCGGAGGCCTCCCGGGCCTGGGTCGCCCTCACCTTCCACCTGGAAGGGAAGGTGTACAGGGTGGAGAGGGAGCTCCCGCGAAAAGGAGCGGGGGAGGCCTCCCTGGCGGAGTTGAGGGAAGGCAGGCCCCACCCCCTCGCCTCCAGGGGAATGCGGGAGGTGCAAACAGTTGAAAAATAGCGAACGCTAAGCTATACTACCTTTTAGATGGACCCACTTCTCTTTACAGCACAACAGATCCAGGAGCGTTACGGTCTGCACCGTAACACCCTGTACAAGTGGGAGAAGCAGGGTCTTCTGCACCCCGTCCGCACCCCCGGCGGTCGTAGAAGGTACCGCCGGGAGGAGATCGAGCGGCTTCTCTCCCTCGGACTGGAGACTCCCCAGCGAAGCCGAAGCCCACCACCGTCCACAAGATACGCTTCGCGTGACCTACGCCCGGGTGAGCACCAAAAAGCAGGAAGCTTTTCTCAGAAACCAGATCGCTCGGCTGGAAGCCTTTGCCAGGGAGCGGGGTTGGGAATACGAGGTCATCGCCGAAGTCGCCAGCGGGGTCAACGAGAACAGGCGGGGCCTCGTCAAGCTCCTGAACCGGGCCAAGAACGGGGAGCTGGAGCGGGTGGTGGTGGAGTACGAGGACCGCCTAGCCCGGTTCGGCCTGGGCTACATCCGCCGCTTCCTGGAGCCTTTGGCGTGGAGCTGGTGGTCCTGAACGGGAAGGAGAGTCAGGAGGCGCACGAGGAGCTGGCCCAGGACCTGGTGGCCATCGTTTCCAGCTTCGCGGCGCGGATTTACGGGAAGCGGGGCTCGCGCTCTGGGAGGAAGAGGGATGCCCAAGCGGGGAAGGCGGAAGGGTGAGTTTCAGGGAGCCCAGGCCCTCCTGGTCTTCCTTTCTGGAGAAGACCAAAAGTCCACCCTGGACCTCATGCGCCGCTTCTCCGCCGCCGCGCGCTACGCCTACAACCGCCTTCTGGAGGGAAAGGACCGGGAGGAACTCAAACGACAGGACGGCCCCCTCTGTGTCTTCTTCCGCCTCAACACCCGCCACGCGGACGACGCTATCTTGAAGGCCGGGGCCATCCTGGACTCCACCAGGGAGAGAGGAGAAGACCCCCGCAAAGTCGTCTTCGGGGGAAGGAAGCTCTTTGAGCAACTGAAGCGGAAGCACCTCTCCGGTAAGCCCCTGAAGAGAATCAAGCAAGAGTGGCGGGAAAGGCGTCAGGGCCTTCTCTACTCCCGGGGAGACAGGACCAAGGGGGGCAACCTCAACCTGAGGCTCCTCGTCAAGGACGGGAGCTTGTGGCTGC
>BBBL01000285.1 GCA_001311545.1 Thermus kawarayensis JCM 12314
ACCCGGGCCTCGGCCTGGGTGCGGTCGGCAAGGACCAGCCGGAGAGGCCCCCCCTCGGCCACCACGTGGTAGGCGGTGAGGACGAGGCCTTGGGCGTAGAAGAAGCCCGTGCCCCGCCCGCCCTCGGGGCCCTCTATGCGCAACGCGGCGGGGTGGGCCTTGGCGTAGACCTCCTGGAGGGCCTCGGGACTCGCCTGGACAGGCTCGGCCCAGAGGACGGGCGGCCCCTTGGCGATAAGGGCCTGGAGGCTAGCCCCAGAAGCAACACCAGGGCCAGGGGCCGGAGGAAGCGCATGGCCTCATTCTGCCCCTTTCCTTGGCCCTGGAGGGTGTCGGGGGCCACCCTTCAGTGCCAGAGGAGCAGGACCCCGAGGAGCAGGAACCCGATCCCCGGCCAGGGGTGGGGGCGCCTCAGGAGGAGGTGAAGGAGAGCGACCCCGAGGAGGGCGAGGAAGGGTGAGGGGAGAGCCTTCCCGCCAGGGCCAGGTAGACCAGGCCCAGGAGGGCGTTCAGGTCGTAGAGGCCGAGGAGGACCCGGGTCATGCGGGGCACCTGCCGCTTTACGAGGAGGTAGGCGCCCATGAGGAAGGCGAGGGCCACGAGGGCGAACCCCAAAAGTCGGTGCAAGGCGGGCGTCCCGAGGAGGGCCGTGGGGAGGCCCTGGAGGGTGTAGCCCAGGGCGGCGGACAGGACGATGAGGAGGCCGAAGCCCATCTGCGTCCAGCCCACGAGGCGGGCGGCACCGGAGGCCGCAGGAGGGCCCGGGTGCCGTAGAGGGCGAGAAGCAGAAGGGCGAGGAAGGTGGGCCAGGGAAGAAGAGCCTGAGGGCGAGGGAAAGGGCCAGGAGGGCCGAGGCCCAAAGGGCGAGGTGGGCGGGGTAGGTCCTGGGCCTCGAGCCCCGGGCCCTCAAGACCTGGGTGCGGGCGTAGTAGAGGGCGGCCACGTCCCTTAGGGCCAGGGCGAGGAAGCTTCCCAGGGCCACCTCCCGGGAAAGCCCCCCGGCGAGGACCCGGCGGGGGCGAAGGCAGCCATGAAGAGGGCGGCGGCCGTCTCGGGGAAGAGGTCCCGGGAGCGGTTTCGGGCGTCCGTGTAGACCACGTACCCCCCGAGGGGCAGGGCGAGGAGGAGGGGAGGGAGGAAGGAGTCTTCCGCGGTGAGGAGGGCGAGGAGAAACCCGGAAAGGGCGAGGGCGAGGTAGCCTGCGCCCACTTTTAGGGCAAGGTCCGTGCGAGGGTAGCGCTGGCCCCGCCTCAGGTCCTGGTAGAGGAGCTTCAGGGGGTGGCGGGCGAGGAAGCCAAAGAGGCCGAAAAGGAAAAGCCCCAGGGTGGGGAGGCCGGGGGCGAGGAGGAGGCCGAGGAGGAGAGGCTCGAGGGTGAAGCCCCAGCCCCGTGCTCCGTGGGGAGGGCTACCGGTTTGAGGGGGGCGCCTGCAGCTTTGCGCATGGTTTTCAGGGTAGGGGATGGGGCCCGGGATAAAGGTCCCCTGGCCCCAGAGTACCCCCAGCATGAGGAGGGCGGAGGTTCTCCGGCGGGCTCCGGCCGCAGGCGGGCGCGCACCAGGTAGTGGGCCATGGTCCGGTCCTCCTTCCCCCCAGCTTGGAACCAGTCCGCCTCCGGTAGGACGCACTCCGGGCACTGGGCCTCCACGAAGCGGATCCATTCCAGAATCTCCTCCTCGTCCCTCACGGGGCCCAGGTGGTAGACCTCGAGGAAGGCGTCTGCCACCAGGGCGCCCCCTTCGGGGATGGCGGGGAGGAGGGTTCCTTCCGGGTCCAGGAGGAGGGGGAGGGGTGTGGCCCTGGGGTCTGGGCCAGGAGGTAGGCCTGGGCCCCCAGGGCCTCGAGCTCCGCTTCCCGCAGGGCGAGGCCCCGGGCCAGAGCCTCGTCCTTGAGGAGGACGAGGGGCCTCCCCTTGAGGTCCGGAAGGTAGACCTTGCCCCCCTCTGGGGTCTGGAGGGTGTAGGGAGGGAGGGGCTTGCGCAGGCGGACCATGCCTCACCCTAGGCGGCCTAGGACCTGGGCGTCAACGGCCGTTCTCACCTTCGCCCGTCCAGGGGCTCTGAATGCTAATATGGCTGTATGCGCACCACCCTGGACCTGCCGGACCCCCTGTACCGGCGGCTGAAGCTCCAGGCCGCCAGGGAGGGGAAGACCCTCCGGGAGCTGGTGATCCGCTACCTGGAGGAGGGGTTGAGGCGGGGGGGGTCTCCTGGGCCTCGGCCCCTGCCGCGGGTCCCCGAGGCTGGGCGGCGCATCCCCGTTCGCACCCACGAGGAGCTTTGGGCCCTCCTGGAGGACGAGGGTGGACCTGCTGGACCTTAACGTCTGGTTCGCCCTCTTGGTGCCCGAGCACCCCTTCCACCCCCGGGCCCGGGCTTACTGGGAGAGGGCTTCCGATCCCTTCCTGGTCCGAGTCACGGCCTTGGGCCTCCTCCGCCTCCTGACGAACGCCAGGGCCATGGACGGCAAGCCCTTGGGGGTGAGGGAAGCCTGGAAGGTCTATTGGGAGCTGCGCTTGAGCTCGGGGGTTCCGCTTTTGGAAGAGCCTGAGGGCCTGGACGAGGCCCTGGCCGACCTGGTCCAGGGAGGGCTTTCTCCCCGCCTCTGGACGGACGCCTACCTGGCGGCCTTCGCCTGGCCGGGGGCCACCGCCTGGTGACCTTTGACCAGGACTTTCTGCGCTTTCCCGGGCTGGAGGTCCTTCGCCTTTCCCCTTGACCCCGGTCATGGACGGCCTCCCGCGCCGCTCCCACCCTGGGAGGTGGAGGTGCAAACAGTTGGGACATAGCGCACACCTCTTT
>BBBL01000286.1 GCA_001311545.1 Thermus kawarayensis JCM 12314
GCTCCACCTCCAGCCCCCGGTAGCCCGGCAGCAGAGACCTCCAGGCCTCCTGGGGTAACTCCTTGCGCGGCAGGACCTTGGCCTCCTTGAGGGTGGCCGGCACCCGCATGACCCAGGAGAACCCCTGCAGCCCCCAGGTTCTCCTGGCTGTAGCTGGCCCCGTCCAGCACCCCCACCTCCCCCAGGTCCAGGCCCTCCCGGAACCGGGACACCAGGGCCACCAGGGTCTTGGCGTGGCTGGCGTTCCCGTCCTGGGGAGCGAAGAGGAGAGGGATGCCCCCCGTGTCCGCGCACACCAGCTCATCACCCACTGCTTCAGGTCCGGGCGGTGGTCCCGGCTGTACCCCTGCACCAGGCGGATAGCCCCCTCTTCCTCCCCCTCCCCGTACCGCCCGTGCACGTGAAAGCTGGTGGCGTCCGCATGCAGGGCCCGTACCGGCAAGGGAAAGGCCTGGCGTGCCCTCAAGGTAGCTTCGCTGACATTGGCCACCTCCAGGAAGAGCTCTGTCACCCCCGCCTGGTAGATGACGTCCAGCATGCGGCCCATGCGGTCGTCGTTCAAAAGCTCTGGAAAAGCTCTGGGGTGATGCCCTCCCCCAGGAGCCACTCCGTGGGTTTGCCTTCCCAGTAGTGGCCGAAGAGGTAGAGGGGGGAAAAGACAAAGCCCAGGGCGTTCAGAATGGCCGCCTACAAGGTAGCCCCTTCGGGGCTGACCAGGGCCACCCCCGTGCTCACCTTCTCCCCCGGGCGGGGGCCCACCCGTTCGTCCACCAGGGGGACCAGCCCGATGCGGTCCACGATGCTGGCCACCAGGCCCAGGTGGCCGAGGTCGTACACCTGCAGGTCGGGTGTGGCTGCCTTCCTAAAATCCTAACGAGGGGAAGGAGGGGTGCGGAATGTGGGTTGGGGGCCGTCGTAAAGGTCCCCCACCGGGAGCTACGCGGCCCTGGCCAACCGCTCACCAGCAAGGGTAGCGTGGCCGGATAGACCCGGGTCGCGAGACCAGAGCGCAAGCGCTTACCCCCTCCAGAGCCGCTCCATCACCGCCCCGAGGGGAGCGGCGAGGACTCCCTCCCCCACGGGGAAGGTCTCCCCTCCCGGGTAGACCACAAAGGCCTCCCGGGGCTCGAGGTCCTTCAAGGCCTCGTGGAACCCCCGAGAAGGCCTGGGGTCCAGGCTTCGCTTGACCTCCACGGCCCAGAGCCTTCCCCCGGGCAGGAGGAGGACCAGGTCTACCTCCGCCCCGGCCCGGGTGCGGTAGAAGTAGGCCTCGCACCCCTCGGGAATCACCCGGAGGAGGTTTTCCACCACGAAGCCCTCGTAGCTCCTTCCCACCACAGGGTGGGCGAGGAGGTCCTCCAGGGTCCGGAGCCCCAGGAGGGCGTGGACCAGACCGCTGTCCCGCAGGTAGAGCTTGGGGCTTTTCACCAGGCGTTTCCCCACGTTGGCTTCCAGGGGAGGCAGGCGCCTTAGCAGGTAGAGGTCCACCAGGAAGTCCAGGTGGCGGTTCACCGTGCGCCCGTCCAGGCCAAGGTTTCTGGCCAGGGCGGAGGTGTTCAGGAGCTCCCCCTGAAGGTGGGCCAGCATGGTGAGGAAGCGGCGGAGCGCCTCCGCGGGAAGCCGCCCCCCGAGGAGGGGGATCTCCCGCTCCACGTAGGACCGGAGAAAGTCCAGGCGCCAGCGAAAGCTCTCCTCGTCCCCCAAGGCCAGGAAGCTCTCGGGAAAGCCCCCCCGGAGCCACAGGACGGGCTCGGCCTCCCGGCCTACCTCCAGCAGGTCAAAGGGGGAAAGCTCCAGGTAGCTGGCCCGGCCCGCCAGGCTCTCCCCCGCCTGGCGGCTCACCTCGGGGGAGAGGGAGCCCAGGAGGAGGTAAAGGCCGCTTCGCAAGCCCCGCCTGCGGGCGCGGTCCACGAGGCTACGGAGGAGGGGGAAGAGCCCGGGCATGCGGTGGACCTCGTCCAGGATCACCAGGCGGCCCAGGTAGGCCTCCAGGTAGAGCTCGGGGGCGGAGAGCTTGGCCCGGTCGGCCTCCGATTCCAGGTCTAAGTAGAGGCTTCCCGCCTTTTAGCCACCTCCAGGGCCAGGGTGGTCTTGCCCGCCTGTCGGGGGCCGGTGAGTACCACCACGGGAACCTGCTCCAGGCGGGCTTCCAGCAGGGGTTGCAGACGTCGGGGTATCATCCCTGCTAATTTAGCATTACGATGTCCAAAAAGCAAGGAAATGAAGGTGCCGCGAGAAGTCGTGTATCTTCTTCCGCCGTTCCCCGAGTATAAGAGGCTGTCGTAAAAGCCCTCCACCGGGCTGGGCCTGGGGTCCCGATAGCCCGGCGCAGGACGCGCAGCCCTCCAGGGGGCCGTTGCCCTTTTATGGCCAAGTTTCGACCGTACCTACTGAGGGTTTGAAACGTTGGTCGGCCAGGGAGCCATAATGGGAACATGAAGGTCCTCATCCTCACCGTGGGCACCACCCGGGAGCCCCTGGAAGTGGCCTTGGCCGAACACGCCCCCGAGGGGGTGGTCTTCCTGGCCAGCCAGGCTTCCCATCCCGTGGCGGCGGAGCTTCTAAGGGACTACGGGGCCTCCTTCCGCCATCACACCCTCCTCCTGGAAGACGCGGAAAGCCTCCTCGAGGCCTACCAGAAGGCCCTCCTCGCCCTGAGGAAGGCCCTGGAATGGGAGCCACGGCCATCGTGGCCGACCTCACCGGGTGGACCAAGCCCATGGCGGCGGGGCTCGTTCTGGCCCTCACGGGGCGGGGCGTGGTCTTCAGCTACGTGGGCGGGGAGAGG
>BBBL01000287.1 GCA_001311545.1 Thermus kawarayensis JCM 12314
GTTCCGTCAGGCGCTTCCCGTCCCAGAAGGGCACCCGCCCCACCCCCACGGCGATGGCCGCCGGGCTTTGGGGCACGTGGAGGGCCAAAACCCGCCCCCCGGGACCCTCCACCGCCTCCACGTAGGGCAGAAGGAGGCCCTGGGTGAGCTGGAAAAGGGCGTGGGTGACCTGGAGGGGGTGGATTTCCGCCGCCCCCAGGACCCGCCCCTCCCGCTCACGCCCAGGAGGAGCAACCCCCCTCTGTGGTTGGCCAGCCCCGCGGCGTAGCGGGCGAGTTCCTCCGGGGAAAGGTCGGGGGGCAGAAAGAGGGTGCGCTCGTCCTGGCCTTGGGCCAGGCGTTCCACAAGCTCCTCCCACGTCACGGGCTCCAGTTTACGGAAGCCGGGGGAAGGGGAAAAGCGCGCGCAGGGTGTCAAGCAAGCATTTGACAAGTGCCACAATCTTTCCGGACGATATGCTGGCAAAAGTGGCCGTATTAGGGTTGTTGTCCCAATAGTGTTTGCTTGCTGTCAGCAAGAGACTTGACATCTGGCACACCCTAGTCTACCCTTTTCCCCAAGGGGGTGGGTATGCGGAACCCTGGTTACAGGTTGGGCATAGCGGCCATAGGACTCGCCGGCGGGGCTTGGGCGCAGGGCCTGAACGGGGCGGACACCGCCTGGATGCTGGTGTCCACGGCCCTCGTCCTCCTCATGACCCCGGCTTTGGCCCTCTTTTACGGGGGGCTGGTGCGGAGCAAAAACGCCTTGAACACCATGATGATGAGCTTCGCCGCCCTGGGCTTCGTGGGCGTGGGCTGGGCCCTTCTCGGGTACACCCTGGCCTTCGGCGACGGCGGAAGCTCCTGGGAAGCCTCCGGCACGCCCTCCTGAAGGGGGTGGGCCTCGAGGCCAAGGCTCTATTCCCCACATCCTCTTCCTGGCCTTCCAGGGCACCTTCGCCATCATCACCGCCGCCCTGGTCTCGGGGGCCCTGGTGGAGAGGATGCGCTTTTCCGCCTACCTGGCCTTCCTCACCCTCTGGGGCCTTTTCGTCTACGCCCCCCTGGCCCACTGGGTCTGGGGCGGGGGGTTCTTGGGGTCCTGGGGAGCCCTGGACTTCGCCGGGGGGACGGTGGTGCACATCAACGCCGGCATCGCCGCCCTGGTGGGGGCCTTGGTCCTGGGACCCAGGAAGGACTTCGGACGCCAGGCCATCCTGCCCCACAACGTCCCCCTGGCCCTCCTGGGTGCGGCCCTCCTCTGGTTCGGCTGGTTTGGCTTCAACGGGGGAAGCGCCCTGGCGGCCAACGCCTCCGCCGGCTTGGCCTTCGTGAACACCATGCTGGCCCCCGCGGCCACCCTCGTGGTGTGGACCCTCCTGGACCTCCTCCGCACCGGCAAGGCCACGGCGGTGGGCCTGGCCACGGCCATCGTGGTGGGTCTGGTGGCCATCACCCCGGCGGCGGGCTTCGTCTCTCCCTTTTCGCCTTGGTCCTGGGCGCGGTGGCCGCCTTCCCCAGCTACTACACCCTCCTCTGGCGGGCAAAGACCCGGCTTGACGACAGCCTGGACGTCTTCGCCGGCCACGGGGTGGGAGGGATCACCGGGGCCCTCCTCACCGGGGTCTTCGCGGAGAAGGCCTGGAACGGGGTGGCGGACGGCCTCCTCTTCGGAAACCCCGCCCAGCTTGGGATTCAGGCGGTGGCGGTCCTGGCGGCGGTCCTCTACTCGGCCCTAGGCACCTTCCTCCTCCTCAAGCTGGTGGGCCTCTTCACCCCCTTGCGGGCGAGCCCCAGGGAGGAGGGAACGGGCCTGGACGTGACCCAGCACGGGGAGGAGGCGTACACCTCGGGGGAGGGGGCCATCCTGGTGCCTTCCGAGAGCCTGCCCCCCCTTCCCAAGGGCAGGCCGGTGGGAGGTGAGGCGTGAAGCTCATCGTGGCCATCGTCCGCCCGGAGAAGCTAGGCGAGGTTCTGGAGGCGCTTTTCAAGGCGGAGGTCCGCGGGCTCACCCTAAGCCGG
This sequence comes from Thermus kawarayensis JCM 12314, assembly GCA_001311545.1. The sequence continues at coordinate 2,004 of BBBL01000287.1, forward strand.
GTCCAGGGCCACGGGGGGAGACGGAAAAGGTGGAGACCTACCGGGGCACCACGGTGAAGATGGAGCTTCACGAGAAGGTGCGCCTGGAGATCGGGGTCTCCGAGCCCTTCGTCAAGCCCACGGTGGAGGCCATCCTCAAGGCGGCCCGCACCGGGGAGGTGGGGGATGGCAAGGTCTTCGTGATCCCGGTGGAGAAGGTCTACCGCATCCGCACCGGGGAGGAGGACGAAGCCGCCGTGACCCCGGTACAATAAGGGTGTGACGGCCAGGCAGCGGCGCATCCTTCACCGCCTGGTGGAGGAGTACATCCGAACCAAGGCCCCGGTGCCCTCGGCAAGGATCGCCGAGGGCCTGGGGCTTTCCCCTGCCCTGGCCCGGTACGAGCTCATCGCCCTCGAGGAGATGGGTTACCTCACCAAGCCCCACGCCTCCGCCGGGCGGGTGCCCACCCGGCAGGCCTACCGCCAGTACTCCCTCTCCCTCCTCCCCCCAAGCCCCTGCCCGAGGCCACCCAGGCCCGGCTGGAGAAGGCCTTGGAAGGGGCCAGGGAGCCCGAGGCCTTCCTGGTAAAGATGGCCTCCGGGCTTTCCGGCTACCCGGCCCTCCTCCACCTCAGGCCCAAGAAGGCCCCCAGGGTCCTCCAGGTCCCACCTCTCCCCCTGCCGAAGGCACCCTGGCGGTCCTGGTGCTGGAGGGGGGGCGGGTGAAGGAGGCCCGGCTTCCCCTCCTCCTCCCCCCGAAAAGCTCCGGCAGGCGGAGGAG
>BBBL01000288.1 GCA_001311545.1 Thermus kawarayensis JCM 12314
CCCGCCCGCGCCACGGCGGGGGCGGAGGCGCCGCCGGGAAGGGCCTGGGACAGGTGGGCGCTAAGGCTACCCGCCAGCACCGTCCCGAGGAGGGCGACGCCCATGGTGGACCCGATCTGCCGCATAAACTGCACGGCGCTGGTGGCGCTCCCGATGCGGGTCATGGGGACATCGTTCTGGGCGGCGATGTTGAGGAGGCTTTGCGCAGGCCCTAGGCCCAGGCCCACCAGGAAGAAGAGGAGGACCGCAAGCCAAAGGGGCGTGTCCACGCGGAGAAGAAAATGGAAGGCGAGGAAAAGGGCGAGGAGGAAGGAGGCGCTTCCCAGCAAAAGGGCCTTGTAGCGGCCCAGGCGGGAGGAGAGCTGCCCACCGCCCACGCTGCCCAGGACCACGCCCAAGGTCAGGGGGAGCACCGTCACGCCGCTTTGCTTGCGGAAACCCCCTTCACCACCTGGAGGTAAAGGGGCAGGAAGGCCACCGCCCCCAGGAAGGCGGGCCCGTAAAAGAAGGAGGCCAAGGCGGCGAGGGTGAAGGTGGGGATGCGGAACACGGAGAGGTCAAAGAGGGGGTGCCTCACCCTAAGCTCCGCCGCCACCCAGAGGAGGAGGCCCAAGGCGGCCAAGGCGAAAAGGCCAAGGATCTCGGGGCTTCCCCAAGGATAGGTGCTTCCGCCCCAGGAGAAGGCGAGCATCAGAGGCACCGCCCAGCCCGCCAGAAGAAAGGCCCCCAGGAAGTCAAAGGGCTCCCGGTGCCCCGGGGAGAGCCTGGGCATGTGGCGGAGGATGAACCAAAGGGCCACGGCCCCCACGGGCATGTTGATGTAGAAGACCCACCGCCAGGAGAGGTGGTCGGTGAGAAGCCCCCCGAGCCAAGGCCCCACCGCCGAGGAGAGGCCGAAGAGGGCACCGAAGGCCCCAGCAAGCCTCCCCCGTTCCTTGGGCGGGAAGAGCACGGCGATGGTGGTGAGGGCCAGGGCGAAAAGGGCCCCACCTCCCAGACCCTGGAGGCCGCGGAAGAGGATGAGCTCGGCCATGTCCTGGGAAAGGCCCGAGAGGCCGAGCCCAGAAGGAAGAGGAGCACGGCCGTAAGGAGGATGCTCTTGCGGGAGAAAAGCTCGGTGAGGCGGCCGAAGATGGGGCGGAAACGGTGGAGGCCAGGAGGTAGCTGGTGGTGACCCAGGCGTAGTACTCCGCCCCCCGTAGCTCCCCCACGATGCGGGGCATGGCCGTGGAGACGATGGTCTGGTCCAGGGCCGCGAGGAAAAGGCCCAGGAAGATGCCTATCATGGTGAAGCGAACCTCTTGGGGCGTGGGGTCTTTCATGGTTCCTCCAGTCGGGCAAGGAGTTCCACCAGGAGGGCCTGTTCCTCCGGGGTGAGGCGGGCGAGGCGCCGGGCCAGGGCGGCCTCCAGAAGGCCCTCGGCCTGGGCCAGGGCCTTCTCCCCCTTAGGGGTGAGCTCCAGGCGGTAGCGGCGGAGGTCCTCGGGGTCCAGGCTTCGCCGGAGGAAGCCTTGGGCCTCGAGGCGCTTAGCATCTGGCTCACCGTGGGCGCGGGCAGGCCCATGGCCCGGGCGGCCTCCATGGGGTAGGGATGCCGCTGGACCACCCGGAGGAGCCAGGGGGAAAAGCCGCTCAACCCGAGCCGGGCCAGCTCGGGCTCGGTCTCCTCCCGGAGCCCTCTGGAGCCTCCAGATGCGGGCCAGGGCGGTCCAGACCACGGGGGCATTTTATTTGCCCCCAAATAGTTCAAATGTAAAGTAACTTACACCCCGGGGCCCCCTTGACGGGGAAGGAAGGCGGGGAATAGGGTACGGGCGAAGGAGGTGCGCATGCAGGGCCTTTTCTACAGCCAGGGCCACGACCACTACGCCCTGGACCCGGATCTGAAAGCGGTCTTGGACACCTTTGCCCCGGGCCTTCCCCAGGAGGAGCTTTCCGCCTTTGGAAGGTTGGTGGGGGAGGAGGTCCTGGAGGTGGCCCATCACGTGGACGCCCTCTCCCCTCCCCGCCTCTTGATGCACGACCTGGACGGCAACCGCATAGACCGGGCCTGGCTCTCCCCTGCGGAGAGGGCCCTTTTGGAAAGGCTCCGCCCCATGGTCCGCCCCGCCTACGAGGGCCGGGGCTGGCCCCTGCACTACGCCTTGGGCTACCTTCTGGCCGACGGGGGGCTTTACTGCATTCTCACCATCACCCACCAGGTGGCCTATGCCCTCCACAAGTACGCTCCCGAGTGGGAAGGGGTGAAGCGGGAACTCCTCTACGGGAAGGCCTTCGGGGCCACCTGGATGACGGAGATCCAAGGGGGGAGCGACCTGGGGGCGAACCGCACCCTGGCCCGGAAGGAGGGCGGGGCCTTCCGCCTCTACGCCGGGGACAAGTACTTCGCCTCGGGAGCGGGCCTCGCCGACTACGCCATCGTCACCGCCCGGCCCGAAGGCGCCCCGGAGGGCCCCAAGGGGCTCGCCCTCTTCCTGCTTCCCCGGGAGGTGGAGGGGAGGCTCAACTTCCGGGTGCGCCGCTTTAAGGAGAAGCTGGCCACAAGGGCCGTGCCCTCGGGCGAGGTGGAGCTGGAGGGTAGCCTGGCCTACCCCATCGGCAGGCCGGAGGAGGGGATCTACTACACCCTGGAAAACCTCACGGTGAGCCGCCTGGCCAACGCCGTGGCCGCCATGGGCCTCGCCAAGAAGGCCCACCTCGAGGCCCTCTTCCGGGTGCGCCGCCGCACCGCCTTCGGCCGGAGGCTCTTGGACCACGACCTGGT
>BBBL01000289.1 GCA_001311545.1 Thermus kawarayensis JCM 12314
CGGGCGGGGGTTTTCCGGGTGGAGAATGTGCGGCTCGCGACCCTCTTCGTCCTTTCCGCCCTCAACTGGACCTACCAGTGGTACCGCCCCGAAGCCCCTCTCTTTGGACGAGCTTTCGGAAGTCTACGCCAAGCTGGTCCTGAAGGCCCTTGGCGTGGCTGCTTCCCCGGAAGGGGAACACCGTGAGGAAGGAGGCGAGGATGGTCAGGCTTAGGATCGGTTACCCCGAGGACCCGGACTACCAGGAGAGGCTAGAGGAGTTCGAGGCGAGGATCGCCCGGGGGGAGAAGATTGAGCCCGGGGACTGGATGCCCGCCGAGTACCGCCGCCAGCTGGTCCGCATGATCTCCCAGCACGCCCACAGCGAGTGGGTGGGCATGCTCCCCGAGGGCGCCTGGATTCCCCGGGCCCCCTCCTTGAGGCGCAAGCTCATCCTCTTGGCCAAGGTGCAGGACGAGGCGGGGCACGGCCAGTACCTCTACCACGCCGCCGAGACCCTGGGGGTAACCCGGGAGGAGATGGTGGAGGCGTTCCTTTCGGGGAAGGCCAAGTACTCCAACATCTTCAACTACCCCACCCTCACCTGGGCGGACGTGGCCATCATCGGCTGGCTGGTGGACGGCATGGCCATCAAGAACCAGACCATGCTGGCCCAGTGCTCCTACGGCCCCTACTCCCGGGCCATGGTGCGCATCTGCGCCGAGGAGACCTTCCACCACAAGCAGGGCAAGGAGGCGGTCCTCCTCTACGCCAAGGGCTCCCCCAAGCAGCGGCGGATGGTCCAGGACGCCTGAACCGCTGGTGGTGGCCCACCCTGATGATGGCGGGCCCCCACGATACCGACTCCCCCCACACCCCCTCCTCCTCCGCTGGGGCATCAAGACCAAGACCAACGACCAGATCCGGCAGGAGTTCCTGAACGAGCACGTCCCGGAGCTTCTGGAGGCGGGGCTAGAGATCCCCGACCCCCACCTCCGCTACGACGAGAAGACGGGGAACTGGGTCCACGGCCCCATCCCCTGGGACGAGTTCTGGAAGGTGATCCAGGGAGAAGGGCCCATGAACCGGCACCGCCTCGAGGCCAGGCGCAAGGCCCACGAGGAAGGGCGCTGGGTGCGGGAGGCCGTGGAGGCCCACGCCCGGCGCAGGCTGGCCCAGGCGGCGGACTAGGGAGGCCTTATGTGGGGAACCGAGTGGCCGCGGTTTGAGGTCATCAAGCAGGACACGGAGAGGAGCCTGCCCCAGATGGTGGGCTCGGTGCACGCCGCAGACCCCGAGCACGCCCTCCTTTTGGCCCGGCACGTCTTCGTGCGGAGGCCCTCGCTTACGCCCTCTTCGTGGCCCCGGCGGAGGCCTTCTTCCACGTGACCCAGGAGGGGCTGAGGGACCCCAAGGCCCTGGATGCTTTCCCGCCAGGGAAACAGCTTGAGGCCTACTGGGTCTTCGCCAAGCGGAGCCACCGCCGGAGCATGGTCTACGGGGACCTGGTGGGGCGCTTCCCAGCGCGAAGCCCCCAGGAGGCGGTGAAGGAAGCCCTCCTCCAGGCCCAGGGGGTGGCCTTCTGGCGGTGCCGGAGCGGGTGGTGGTGGGCACCGAGCCCACGCCGGAGGTCCTGGAGAGCTGGTTCGCCCCCGCCAAGGACAAGACCTACCGGCTGCAGTCCTACTACGGGCTCGTCACCGCGAAGGAGGTGGCCGATGAGGCTTGATCCTTTCCTGAAGGAGGCCCTCCTCGCCAAGCTCACGGCCTTGGCCGACGACGAGGTGGTCCTGGCCCAGCGCCTTTCCCAGTGGGTGGGGCACGCGCCCATCCTCGAGGAGGACATCGCCATCGCCAACCTGGCCCAGGACGAGCTGGGCCACGCCAAGCTCTACCTGGAGCTGAGGCGGGAGCTGGACGGCTCCGACCCCGACGCCTGGTCTTCCTAAGGGACCCCCTGGAGTACGGGAACGCCGTGCTGGTGGAGCTTCCCCAGGGGGACTGGGCCTTCACCATGGTGCGCCAGTACCTCTTTGACGCCTACGAGAACCTCTGGCTCGGGGAGGCGAGGCGGTCCGCGTATGCCCCTCTGGCGGAGGCGGCGGAGCGGATCCTCAAGGAGGAGCGCTTCCACCTCCGGCACTCCGCCCTATGGGTGGAGCGCCTGGGACAGGGCACGGAGGAGTCCCACCGGAGGGCCCAGGAGGCCCTGGACCTCCTCTTCCCCTACGCCCGCCAGCTCTTCCAGCCCCTTCCCGAGGAGGAGGCCCTGGTGGAGGCGGGGGTGGTGCCGGAGCTCAAGGCCCTGGAAGGGGCCTACCTGGAGGAGGTCAAGGGGTTTTTGCGCCGGGCGGGCCTCGAGGCCAAGGAGGGAGGGTACGTGCCAGAAGCCGGAAGGAGCACACGGAGTACCTGTGGTCCCTCCTTGCCGAGATGCAGTCCGTGGCCCGCTGGGACCGGGAGGCCAAGGCGTGGTAGCCCGCTACTGGGAGGCCCTAAAAGGCGTCAAGGACCCGGAGATCCCCGTCCTCAACATCGTGGAGATGGGAATGGTCCTGGGGATTGAGGCCGAGGGGGGGAGGGTGCGGGGTGCGCTTCCGTCCCACCTTCTCGGGCTGCCCGGCCTTGGGCTCATCCGGGAGGAGATCGTCAAGGCCCTCAAGGAGGCGGGCGCGGTGGAGGTGGAGGTGGAGGAGGCCAGGGTCCCCTGGAGCACCGAGGCCATGGCCGAGGAGGCCAAGGCCAAGCTCCAAGGCTACGGCATCGCCCG
>BBBL01000290.1 GCA_001311545.1 Thermus kawarayensis JCM 12314
CGGGGTGGTCTGGTACGGGCGAAAGTCCCGGCCCGCCGGGCGCAGGGGGAGCCCCCGGCCCGCTTCCTCTCCCAGAGCCTAAAGGCGGTGGGCCACACCCTAAGGCGCTTCAAGACGGGGACCCCGCCCCGCATCCGGGCGGACAGCGTGGAGTTCTCGGAGCTGGAGGTGGTTCCCCCCGAGGTGCCCCCGGGGAGTTTCACGGGAAACCCGGGCCCCCACGCCGCCTGGCTTCCCACCTGGCAGACCCGCACCACGGAGAGGACCCACCGCCTGATCCGGGAAAACCTGCACCTCTCCCCCTTTACGCCGGGACATAGAGGGCATCGGGCCCCGGTACTGCCCCTCCATTGAGGACAAGGTGGTGCGCTTCGCCGACAAGGAGAGCCACCTTCTCTTCGTGGAGCCCGATGGGCTGGAGACCAGCGAGGTCTACCTCCAGGGGTTTTCCTCAAGCCTTCCCCCGGAGCTTCAGGAGGAGATGGTGCGAAGCTCCCCGGGTTTTGTCGGGCGGTGATCCAACGCTACGCCTACGCCGTGGAGTACGACAGCCTGGACCCCACGGAGCTCACCCGGGGCCTCCAGTCCCGCCTCCTTCCCGGCCTCTTCAGCGCCGGACAGGTGAACGGCACCTCGGGCTACGAGGAGGCGGCGGCCAGGGGCTCTTGGCGGGCTGAACGCCGCCCGGTTCGCCCTGGGGCTTCCCGAGGTGCACCTTCCCCGGGAGAGCGGCTACCTCGGGGTCCTGGTGGACGACCTGGTGGGAAGGGGCACGGACGAGCCTACCGGATGATGACCTCCCGGGTGGAGCTCAGGCTCCTCTGCCGGGCGGACAACGCCGACGAGCGCCTTACTCCCCTGGCCGTGGCCTGGGGCCTGAGGCCCAGGGAGGACCTGGAGGGGGTGCGGGCCAAGTACCGGAGGGTGGAGGAGGAGCTTAAGCGCCTCGAGGCCCTGCGGATGGAGGGGGTTTCTGGCCTCCAGTGGCTCAGGCGGCCGGGGAACACCTACCGGGCCCTGGCGGAGCGGTTTCCGCCCCCTTCCCCCTTGTCCCAGGAGGAGGCGGAGCAGGTGGAGATCCGGGCCAAGTATGCGGGCTACATAGAACGGCAGGAGCGCCTGCGGGAGAGGATGCGCCACCTCGAGGCCCACCGCATCCCCGAGGGCCTGGACTACCCCAGGGTGCCCGGCCTTTCCCGGGAGGCGGTGGAGAAGCTCTCCCGGCAAAGACCCCGCACCCTGGCCGAGGCCGCCCGGATCCCCGGCCTCCGCGACTCCGACCTCACCGCCCTCTTGGTCCACCTGAGGAGGTGGGGGTAGTGTTTCACGGGGAAACAGGGGGGAGGATGGGCCTGACGGGGGAAGGGGAGAGGCTTCTTCTGGAAGGAGGGCGGGCCCTGGGCCTGGACCTTGCCCCCCACCTTCTTGCCTTTTCCCGGCTCTACCAGCTCCTCATGGCCGCCAACCAGAGGGTCAACCTCACCGCCCTCCGCACCGAGGGGGAGGTGGTGGTCAAGCACTTCCTGGACTCCCTCACCCTCCTCCGGCTTCCCCTTTGGGAGGGACCCTTGCGGGTTCTGGACCTGGGCACGGGGGCGGGGTTTCCCGGCCTTCCCCTGAAGATCGTGCGGCCCGAGCTGGAGGTGGTCCTCCTGGATGCGGTGCGCAAGAAGGTGGCCTTCCTGGAGGAGGCGGTGCGGGCCTTGGGCTGAAGGGGGCCTACCCCCTTTGGGGCCGGGCCGAGGCCCTGGCCCACCTGCCGGAGCACCGGGAGGGCTACCACCGGGTGGTGGTCCGGGCGGTGGCCCCCCTGTGCGTGCTGGCCGAGTTGGGCCTTCCCTTTGTGCGGGTGGGGGGGTACCTGGTGGCCCAGAAGGGCCCCCGGGTGGAGGAGGAGCTGGCCCCCTTACCCCGGGCCCTTCCCGCCCTGGGAGGGGCCTTGGAGGGCGTTCACCGGCTCCGCCTCCCCTTTCTGGAGGAGGAGAGGGCCTTGGTGGTCCTGGCCAAGGTGGCGCCCACCCCCGGGGCTACCCCCGCCGCCCCGGGGTTCCCGAGAAAAAAACCCTTATGCTAAGGCGAGGTGCGCCGCATCGCCTTGGTGAACCAGAAGGGAGGGGTGGGAAAGACCACCACCGCCATCAACCTGGCGGCTTACCTGGGCCGGATGGGCAAGAGGGTGCTCCTGGTGGACCTGGACCCGCAGATGAACGCCACCAGCGGCCTGGGCCTGCGCCCGAAGGAGGGCGTGTACCACCTGCTCCAGGGGGAGCCTCTGGAGAGGCTGGTCCAGCCGGTGGACGCCTTCCACCTCCTCCCCTCCACCCCCGACCTGGTGGGGGCCACCTTGGAGCTGGCGGAGGACCCCCTGGCCCTGGCCAAGGCCCTGGAGGACGGGGGGTACGACTTCACCCTTCTGGACGTTCCTCCCAGCCTTTCCCCCCTTACCTTGAACGCCCTGGGGGCGGCCCAGGGGGTCCTGGTGCCCGTGCAGGCGGAGTACTACGCCCTGGAAGGTGGTGGGGGTTCTTTCCACCCTGGAGGAGGTGCGGGGCCGCCTGAACCCCGCCCTGCGGCTTTTGGGCCTCCTCATCACCATGTACGACGGACGCACCTTGCTTTCCCAACAGGTGGAGGCGGAGCTCCGGGGCCACTTCGGGGAGAAGGTGTTTTGGACGGTGGTGCCGCGGAGCGTGCGCCTGGCCGAGGCGCCCAGCTTCGGCCGGACCATCGCCCAG
>BBBL01000291.1 GCA_001311545.1 Thermus kawarayensis JCM 12314
TGGTCCTGGGGGCGTTGGGGGAGGAGGAGGCCCTCGAGGCCGCCCTTAAGGCCCTCCGCCGCTACCCCCGCGCCGGGACAAGGCCAAGGCGGTGCGGTTTTTGGTGGGGCGGGGCTTCCCCCTCTCCCTGGCCTTCCGGGCCTACGAGCTTGCCAAGGAGGAGGAAAAAGGGTAAAAAGAGCCCATGCCCGAGGTGCGCGCCGAGCGCTATATCCCCGCCCCGCCGGAAAAGGTCTACGCCCTGGCCAAGGACCTGGAGGGCCTGAAGCCTTACCTCAAGGAGGTGGAAAGCCTAAAGGTGCTTTCCCGGGAGGGCAACCGCACCCGGAGCCAGTGGGTGGCGGTGGCCATGGGCAAGAAGGTCCGCTGGCTGGAGGAGGAGGAGTGGGACGACGCCCGCCTGAGGAACCGCTTCTTTTCCCCGGAGGGGGATTTTGACCGCTACGAGGGCACCTGGGTCTTCCAGCCCGAGGGCGAGGGCACCCGGGTGGTCCTCACCCTGGACTACGAGCTCACCATCCCCATCTTTGGAGGACTTTTGCAGAAGTTGGTGCAAAGGCTCATGCAGGAAAACGTGGAAAGCCTCCTGAAGGGCCTGGAGGAAAGGGTCCTGGCCGGCTAGTTGCCAAAGGGCCCCGCTTGCTCTAGCATGGGCCTTGAGCCGCCCATGTCTTTCCCGAGGGGTGGCCCAAGGGTTTTCAGGAGGTCAAAGTGGAAACGTTGCGCGTCTCTTCCAAGTCCCGCCCCAACTCCGTGGCCGGCGCCATCGCGGCGCTCCTGCGCACCAAGGGGGAGGTGGAGGTGCAGGCCATCGGGCCCCAGGCGGTGAACCAGGCGGTAAAGGCCATCGCCATCGCCCGTGGCTACATCGCCCCCGACAACCTGGACCTGGTGGTCAAGCCCGCCTTCGTCAAGCTGGACCTGGAGAACGAGGAGCGGACCGCCTGAAGTTTAGCATCAAGGCCCATCCCCTGGAGTCTTGAGGGCCCACACGCCGAGGGGCCTGGCCCTGGCCATCCTCCTTCGGGTGGAGGAAGGGGGTCGGGCCCAGCACCTTTTGGACCGGGCCCTGGACCGGGTGGACTGGCCCGAGCGGGATAAGGCCTACGCCACCCACCTGGTCTACGGGGCCTTGCGCCGCCTGAGGCTTCTGGACTTTCTCCTGGAGCCCCACCTTAAGGCCCCCGGGAGGCTTCCCAAGGAGGTGCGCTGGGCCCTGCGCCTGGGGGCCTGGGAGTGGCTTGCGGGGAAGCCCGACCACGCCCGGGTGAGCCCCTGGGTGGAGGAGACGAAGCGCCGTTACCCGGGGTTTGCGGGCTTGGTGAACGCCGTGCTGCGCCGCCTGCGCCCGCGGGAGGCCCCGGAGTGCGTGCGCCTTTCCCTTCCCGACTGGCTCTGCCAGGCCTGGCGGGACTTCTTCGGGGAGGTGGCTTCGCCGAGGCCTTCAACGAGCCCGCCCCCCTCTTCGTCACCGCCTACCGGGAGGTGGACCTGAGGCCGGGCCCCGTCCCCGGGAGCTACCTCTTTGAGGGCCCCAAGACCGATTTCCCCGCTTTGGGCCTCCAGCCGCAAAACCCCGCCTCCCTCTTCGCCGCCCAACTCCTGGAGCCAGCCCCCGGGGAGAAGGTGCTGGACCTTTGCGGCGGGGCCGGGCTCAAGGCCTTTTACCTGGCGGCCAAGGGGGCGGAGGTGGTCTCCTACGACCTCAACGCCAGGCGCCAGGAGGCGGGGGCGAAAACGGCCAGGCGCCTCGGCCTAAAGGTGGCCTACCGCACCCAGGACCTGCGGGAACCCCTTCCCGAAAGGGCTAAAAAGGTGCTCCTGGATGCCCCTTGCACCGGTACGGGCACCTTCCGCACCCACCCCGAGCTTCGCTACCGCCTGGCCCCCAAGGACCCCAAGGAGATGGCCCTTTTGCAGCTAGAGCTTTTGGAAACCGCCGCCCGGGCCACGGAGGAGGGGGGGCTTTTGGTCTACGCGGTCTGCTCCCTCACCGAGGAGGAAGGGGAAGGGGTGGCCCGGGCCTTTCTGGCGAGGCACCCCGAGTTCCGCCCGGAGCCCTTCTCCTGCCCCTTGCCCCTTCTTCGGCAGGGGCTTGGGGTCTACGTGGCCCCCGAGGGGGGCCTGGACGGGTTTTATTACCTTCGCCTCCGGAAGGTAGACTCAAGGGCATGAAGCTCGCCTTCTTGGGCCTTGGCAAGATGGGCCGGAGCATCCTCAAAGGGGCTTTGGAGCGGGGTTTTCTGCGCCGAGAGGAGGTGGGGGTGGTGGGGCGCACCCCGGAGCGGGCCCGGGTCCTGGCCGAGCCCTTCGGCATCCGCCCCCTCACCCTGAAGGACCTGGCGGAGGCCGAGCGGGTGCTTCTCGCCGTTCAGCCACGGGACTTCCCCCAGCTGGCCCCGGAGATCCCTCGGGCCGGGATAGGCTTCCTCTCCATCATGGCGGGGGTCTCCACGGCCGTGCTGGCCCGCAGGCTGGACACCCGGCGGGTGGTGCGGGCCATGCCCAACCTGGCGGCCATGATCGGGGAGAGCTCCACCGCCCTCACCGCCTTAAAGGAGGCCCAGGAGGCGGGGGACCTGGACTTCGCCCGGGCCCTTTTCGCCACGGTGGGGGACGTGTACGAGATCCCCGAGCACCTCTTTGACCCCTTCACCGCCATGTCGGCCTCGGCGCCCGCCTACCTGGCGGTGGTGGCCGAGGCCCTGGCGGACGCCGGGGTGAAGATGGGCATGCCCC
>BBBL01000292.1 GCA_001311545.1 Thermus kawarayensis JCM 12314
GCCAAACCCCCACCTTCTCCCCCCGGAACTCCCGGCTCGCCCCCTCCAGGAGGGCCCCCATCCCCACCCGGTAGAAGAAGGCCTTGAAGAGGTCGGCGTCCGCCATGCGGCTTTGGATGAGGCTCGCCATCTCCTCCCAAAGCCTCGGCGGGGCCAGGAAGAAGTCGGGCTGCACCTCCTTAAGGTCCTCCCGTAAGGTGGTGGGGTCCTCGGGGAAGTGGACGGTGGAGCCTCCACCAGGCCCTGCACCACGGTGAGCATCTGCTCCCCGATCCAGGGAAGGGGCAGGTAGCTAAAGACCCAGGCCCCCTTCTGGAAGCCAGGGCTTTCCCCAGGGCCTCGTGCCCGGCGAGGAGGTTGCGGTGGGAGAGCATGGCGAGCTTGCTCCGCCCCGTGGTGCCGGAGGTGGGGGCGAGGAGGGCGGTCTCCTCCGGGTGGCGCCTCCTTAGGGCCTCCTCCCCCACCCTGGGGTCGCCCAAGGCCTGGCTGAAGCGCTTGACCTTGCCCCGGAAGTGGCGGCTCATCCCCGCCTCCTCCCACACGAGGACGAAGTCCAGGAGGTGGAGGTAAGGGTAGACCTTGTCCAGCTGCTCCTCGTCGGAGACCACGATGCCCCTGGCCCCGGTGAACTCCAGGAAGTAGCCCACCTCCTCGGGCATGGCGTCGGCGTAGATGCCCATGGGGAAGGCCCCCAGGGTCTGGGCGGCGAGCTCCGCTTCCACCCACTCGGGGGCGTTGTGGCCCAGGAGGGCGAGGACCTCGCCTTCCTTGAGGCCCAAGGCGGAAAGCCCCCCGGCGAGGCCCAAGACCCGTTCCAGAAGCTCCCGCCAGGGGGTCTTCTGCCAGACCCCGTGCCGCTTCACCCGAAGGGCCGGGGCTTCGGGGCGCTCCTGGGCGTGCCGATGGAGAAATTCCAGAAGGGTTCCCTGCATACTCCCTCACCCTTGGCCCAGGTAGGCCTCCACCACCTTGGGGTCCTTCCGCACCCCCTCAGGGGGCCCGTGGTAGAGGACCTCCCCGTAGGAGAGGACCAAGACCCGGTCGGAGAGCTCCAAGACCGCCCTCAGGTCGTGCTCCACCCAGAGGAGGGTTACCCCCCACTCCTCCCGGGCGTCCAGGAGGAAGCGGGCCAGGTCCTGCTTCTCCTCCAGGGCCAGGCCCGCCATGGGCTCGTCCAGGAGGAGGAGCTTGGGCCTGCCCGCAAGGGCTCTCGCCACCTCCACCCGCTTCTGGAGGCCATAGGGGAGCATCCCCGCCGGGGCGTGGCGGAAGGGGGAGAGGTGGAGGTAGTCCAGGACCTCCTCGGCCCAGGCCCTGAGGCGCCACTCCCTCTCCGCCCGGGGCAGGGCCAGGGGGTAGGTGGAGAGGGCGAGCTCCGCCCCCAGCTTGACGTTGTCCAGGACGCTCATCCCCCGGAAGATCTCCAGGCCCTGGAAGGTGCGCCCCAGGCCCATGCGGGCCCTTTCTTGGGGGCTTTTCCCCCTTAGGCTTTGGCCCAGGAAGGCCACCTCCCCTTGGTCGGGCTCGTACACCCCGGAAAGCACGTTGAGGAGGGTGGTCTTCCCGGCCCCGTTGGGGCCGATGACGGCGAAGAACTCCCCCTCGCTCACGGAGAACCCCACCCCCGAGAGGGCCTTGACCCCCTTGAAGGAGAGGTGGAGGTTTCGGGCTCGAGGATCACACCCACCTTTTCCTCCTCCGGTAGCGCCTGGCCTGGCGGAAGCCCACCTCCTCCTTCCCCAGGTAGAACTCCATCACGTCCTGGTCCTCGGCGGCCTCCCTGGCGTCCCCCTCAAAGACCACCCGCCCCCTCTCCAGCACGTAGACCCGGCCCACGATGGAAAGGGCCGCCCGGGCGTTCTGCTCCACCAGGAGGAGGCTTAGGCCCTTCTCCCGCATCAGGCGTCCAGGGTCTTCATCACCTCCTCCACCAGCCTGGGGGCGAGGCCTAAGGAGGGCTCGTCCACCACGAGAAGCTTGGGCCGGGTGAGGAGGGCCATGCCCAGGAGGAGCATCTGCTGCTCCCCCCCCGAGAGGTACCCCGCCTGCTCGTGGCGGCGCTCGTAGAGCCGGGGGAAGCGGGCGAAGACCTCCTCCATGCCCTCCTTGAGCGCCCTCGGGGGAAGGCGGTGGCCGGCCGCCACCAGGTTCTCCACCGGGGTCAGGTAGCGGAAGAGGGGACGGCCCTCCAGGACGGCGGTGAGGCCCATCTGGGAGATCCTTACCGGGTCCAGGTGGGTGGCGTCCTGGCCGAGGAGGCGCACCTTGCCGTCCAGGACCCGCCCCTCAAACTTGGGAAGAAGGCCTGCGATGGCCCGCACCAGGGAGCTTTTCCCGGCGCCGTTGGGGCCCAAGAGGGCCACGGCCTCCCCCTCCTTCACCTCCAGGGAGACCCCGTCCAGCCAGGATGACCCCCCGGTAGACCACCTTGAGGTTCTCCACGGAAAGCATCACACCCTCTCAATCTGCCGTTCCCCGAAGAGGCCGTAGGGCCTCACCAGGAGGACCAGAAGGACCACCACGAAGGGCAAGGCTCCGTGAAGCCTGGGAGGTAGGCCTCCAGGTAGCGCTGGGAGAGGGCCTCGAGGACCCCAGCAAAAACCCCGCCACCAAAGCCCCACCCACGGCGTCCAGCCCCCCCAGGATGCCACGGGGAAGACCTTGAGGCCAAAGAAGACCAGGTTGTACCCCACCCCGCTCCCCACGGCCAGGAGCGCCCCGGCAGGGTGGCGAGG
>BBBL01000293.1 GCA_001311545.1 Thermus kawarayensis JCM 12314
CGGGCCTGGGCCTCCGCCTTAAGGGCGGCCAGGCCCTCCCCTCTGGCGGCGGTGAGGGCGGGGACGCCCCGGCGGAGGATTCCCGCCTTCTCCCGGGCAACGTCTTTGAGGGTGGGTCCCAGGACCTCCAGGTGGTCGTGGCCGATGTTGGTGACCAGGGAGAGGACGGGCTCGGCGGCGTTGGTGGCGTCCAGGCGGCCCCCCAAGCCCACCTCCAGCACGGCGAACTCCACCCCCTCCCGGGCGAAGTGGAGAAGGGCCATGGCCGTGGCCGCCTCAAAGAAGCTCGCCCCCACCCTTTCGGCCAGGGGGCGGACCTCCTCGGCGGTTTCCCACAGCTTGGCCTGGGGGATGGGCCTGCCCTGGACCGCGATGCGCTCGGCGAACTCCACCAGGTGGGGGCTGGTGTAGAGCCCCACCTTGAGCCCGGCCTCCTCCAGGATGGCGGCCAGGGCCCGGGCGGCGCTCCCCTTGCCGTTGGTGCCCCCCACCAGGGCCACGGGGTAGGCCTCCTGGGGGTCTCCAAGGCGGGAAAGGAGGCTCCGGATGCGCTCCAGGCCCGGGGCGAAAAGGCTTTGGCGGGCGTAAAGCCAAGCAGGGGGTCCATCAGCCCTTGAGGGCCGCCTTGCAGGTGGGGCAGAGGCCCCGGTAGGTGACCTCCGCCGCCCGCACCTCCACCCCGGGATGGGCCTCCTGGGCCAGGGCCTTGAGGTCGGGCAGGTGCACCTCCAGGTCCACGATGGCCCCGCACCTCTCGCAGACCAGGTGCAGGTGGGGATGGAGGTTGGCGTCGTAGCGGGTGGCCTCCCCCGCCTGGGTGAGGGGCACGAGGTAGCCCTCCTCCACCAGGGCCTCGAGGGTCCGGTAGACCGTGGCCAGGCTCACCTTGGGAACCACCTTGCGCACCTCCTGGTAGATCCAGGCGGCGTCCGGGTGGTGGTGGGCCCGGCGCACCACCTCGAGGACGGCCCTACGCTGGCGGGTTAAGCGCTTCAGCGCCATCCCCTTCACTATACCCCAAGGCCCGGGGAATCTCCACTAAAAGGGTCGGGTTTGCTCCAGGATCTCCCGCCCTCCCTGCTCCAGGACGTCCTGGGCCAGCTCCAGGCCGAGCTCCTCCGCCTCGGAGGCGTCCCCCTCAATCTCCGCCCGGATGAAGCTCTTGCCGTCGGGGGAGAAGAGGCCCCCTTCCAGGAGGAGGGTGCCGTCCTCGGCCACCTGGGCCAGGGCCCCCACCGGGGCCAGGCACCCGGCGCCAAGGCCCTTCAGGAAGGCCCTCTCCGCCCGCACCCGGTCGTGGGAGGGGGGGTGGTGGAGGGCGTAGCAGAGCTCCTCGGCCAGATCGTCCCCCTGGCGGACCTCCAGGGCCAGGGCCCCCTGCCCGGGGGCGGGAAGCATGACCTCGGGCTCCAGGAACTGGTCAATGCGGTTTCTCAGGTCCAGGCGGATGAGCCCCGCCGCCGCCAGGACGATGGCGTCGTACTCCCCGTTGCCGAGGGCGGCGAGGCGGGTGTCCACGTTGCCCCGGAGGTCCTTCACGAGGAGGTCCTGGCGGTAGGCCAGAAGCTGGGCCTTGCGGCGCAGGGAACTGGTGCCCACCACCGCCCCGGGGGGCAGGTCCTCGAGGCGCTTATAGCCTTGCCCAGAAAGGCGTCCCGGGGGTCCTGGCGCCTGGGAACGGCGGCGATCTTGAGGCCCTTGGGCTCCTCCGTGGGCAGGTCCTTGAGGGAGTGGACGGCGATGTCTATCTCCCGGGCCAGGAGGGCCTCCTGGAGCTCCTTGACGAAGATGGCCTGCTCCCTGGGGTTCGCCCCCTGGTCCCCCCGGGTCTTGATGGTCTTGACCTTAAACTCGGCCTCCGGCCAGCTCTCCTTGAGGCGCTCCACCACAAAGCGGGTCTGGGCCAGGGCCAAGGCGCTGCCCCGGGTTCCCACCACGATGACGCGCATACTTTCCCATACTACACGAAGAACCTCACTCCAGGGAAAGCCCCACGGGGTCCTGCAAAAGCCCCGCCAGGTGGCGGCAGAAGCGGGCGGCCTCGGCCCCGTCAATGAGGCGGTGGTCGTAGGTGAGGCTAAAGGGCATCACGAGCCTGGGCACGAAGGCCTCCTTCTCGGGGTCCCACAGGGGCTTCATCTGGGAGCGGGAGACCCCCAGGATGGCCACCTCCGGCCAGTTGACGATGGGGGTGAAGCCGGTGCCGCCGATCCCCCCCAGGTTGGAGAGGCTGAAGGTGCCCCCCTGCATCTCCTCCGGGGAAAGCTTTCGCTCCCGCGCCCTTTGGGAGATCCCCTGGAGCTCCTCCGCCAGGCGCAAGACCCCCTTCTTGTCCACGTCCCGGATCACCGGCACCAGGAGGCCGTGGGGGGTGTCCACGGCCACCCCGATGTGGATGTAGTCCTTGTAGACGATCTCCTGGCGCTCCACGTCAATGGAGGCGTTGAACTTGGGGAAGGCCTTCAGGGTGAGGGCCAGGGCCTTGAGGAGGAAGGCGGTGAGGGTGAGTCGGAAGCCCCGCTCCTCCGCCTTCTTGGCGTAGCGCTTCCGCAGGGCCTCGAGCTCGGTGATGTCCGCCTCGTCAAAGTGGGTGACCATGGGCACCTGGGCCCAGGCCTGGCCCATGGAGCGCACCGTGGCCTTGCGTACCCCGCTCATGGGCTCGGTGCGCACGGGGCCCACTTGCCGAAGTCGGGGAGCTTGGGCGCGGGGGCCGCCGGAAGGGCC
>BBBL01000294.1 GCA_001311545.1 Thermus kawarayensis JCM 12314
GGCCGGCCAGGCGCCGGGCCTCGTCGGCCAGGGCGGCCAGGCCCTCGGGGGTAAGGGGGACGCCCTCGGCCTCCAGGAACCCTCCCAGGTAGGCCAGGTTCTCCTCGGTGTAGGGGATCTCCGGGCTGAACTCCACCGGAAGGGGAATAGCTCCAAAAACTCCTCATCCTCCTCCAGGAAGGCCATGACCTCCGGGGGGCCCACCAGGAAGACCTGGGCCTTGAGGGGAGCGGGCTTGAGCCGGGGGCCCTTGACCTCGGGCCTGGGGGTGAGGGGCTCCACCTCCCCGGTGGCCAGGGCCCGCTTGAGGAGGGGGTAGCTCCCCAGCTCCCACACCCGGTGGGCCTCGAGGACCAGCACCCCTCCCGTGGCCCGGTGCAACGCCCCGGGACGGAGAAGGCCCAGGTGGGTGGTGAGGACCCCTTCCCGGGCCTCGTACTCCAGGTGGCCGAAAAGCTTTCCGGGATGGGGTTGGGCTCGTAGACCACCCGGTCCCCTCCCGCCACCAGGAGGTGGGGGAGGAGGGTTGAGGCCTCCAGCTCTTCTTCCAGAGCGGCGGCCCGGAGGAGGGTTTCCAGCACCCAGCCACATAGGCCCTGGCCTCGGGGAAGCGCTCCTTAAGCCTTTCCGCCCTGGGCGAGAGGAAGCGCTCGGCGAAGCTCCGCCTTAAGGCGGCCACCTCCGCCTGGGCCTTCTGCCGGGCCTCCACGTAGGCCAAGACCGTCTCCTCCAGCCTGGCGGAAAGCTCCGGGGGCAGGGGGCCCTGGCCGGAGAGCCTCAGGCTTTCCTCCCCTTCCTCCAGGACGAAGCCGTGGGACTTGGCCTCCTCCCCTAAGGCTTCCAGAAGGGCCTCGGCCTCCTTCTGGTAGCGGGCTTCCACCAGGCTTTTGGCGTAGAGGAAGCCCTTTTCCCGGAAGAGGGCCGGGGTGAACTCGGAGAGAAGGGCTTCCACCTCCTCCAAAAGGGCCCGGCCCTCCCCCTCGGGGAGGAGGAGGGGGAAGGCCTCCTCTCCCAGGGGAAGGTAGACCAGCTCTTCCTTGGGGAAGGTGCGCCCTGTGAGGTAGCGCAGGAGGCGCTTGCGCTTGCCCAGGCCGCTTGGGCCCACCAAGTAGCCGTGCCCCCCCTGGCGAAAGGCGGCCTCCAGGGCCTTCAGGGCCCGCTCCTGGCCGAAGAAGGGCGGGGCGGGCCTAGGCCTTGTGGGGGGGGCGAACCAGCGAAGGGCAGAGACCCTCATCGCGCCCACTATACCCGGGCCTTTGTCCCCGGGGCCCTAGGGTAAACTACCGGCAAAGGGGGATTCCATGGTCAAGGTGGAGGTCTTGGGGATGGTTCTGGCCGGGGGGCAGGGAAGCCGCCTCTATCCCCTCACCGCCAAGCGGGCCAAGCCCGCCGTGCTTCGGGGCCAAGTACCGCATCATTGACTTCGTCCTGAACAACTTCGTGAACTCGGGAATCTACGCCATCTACGTCCTCACCCAGTACAAGGCCCAGTCCCTCACCGAGCACATCCAGCGCTACTGGCGCTTCGGGGCTTTCTTGGACGACCACTTCATCCTCCTGGTGCCCGCCCAGATGTACCGCTATGAGGAGCTCGGGCCCGTCTGGTACCGGGGCACCGCCGACGCCATCTACCAGAACCTGCACCTGGTGCAGAACCACGCCCCCGAGGCGGTGGCCGTCTTCGGGGGGGATCACATCTTCAAGATGAACGTCCGCCACATGGTGGAGTACCACCGGGAGAAGCGGGCGGACATCACCATCGCCGCCTACCCCGTGCCCGTGGAGGAGGCAAGCCGCTTCGGCGTCTTGCAGGTGGACGAGGAGTGGCGCATCACCGAGTTCCAGGAAAAACCCAAGACCCCCAAGCCCATCCCCCAGAGGCCCCATCTGGCCCTGGCCTCCATGGGGAACTACATCTTCCGCACGGAGGCCCTCTTTGAACTCCTGGAGGCCGACGCCCGGGACGAGACCAGCGCCCACGACTTCGGCAAGGACGTGATCCCCCGGGCCCTCAAGGAGGGGTACAGGGTCTACGCCTACGATTTCCACCGCAACCCCATCCCCGGCCAGGAGGGCCCCAACCTCTACTGGCGGGACGTGGGGACCCTGGACGCCTACTACGAGGCCAGCATGGACCTGGTGAAGGTGGTCCCCGAGTTTGACCTCTTCAACCCCGAGTGGCCCCTCCGCACCGCCAACCTCTTCAGCCCCCCGGCCAAGTTCGTCCACGAGACCGGGGAGCGGGTGGGGCGGGCCTTGAATAGCCTCCTCGCCGGCGGGGTCATCGTGAGCGGGGGGACGGTGAGGGAGTCGGTCCTCTTCCGCCGGGTGCGGGTGAACTCCTATAGCCTGGTGGAGCGCTCCGTCCTCTTTGACGACGTGGAGGTGGGCCGTTACTGCCGCATCAGGAACGCCATCGTGGACAAGAACGTCAAGATCCCCCCCACACCGAGATCGGCTACGACCTGGAGTTGGACCGGGCCCGGGGCTTTACCGTGACCCCCGAGGGCGTGGTGGTGGTGCCCAAGGGCTACCGCTTCTAGCCATGGAGAAGCACCCCGGCAAGCTCTTCTACCGCCTCACCCGCTTGAGCCCGGGAGACGAGCTCCCCTTGAGGCGGAAACCAAGGCCAAGGTCTACGCCAACCCCCTGGAAACCCAGGCCCTGCCCCCCTTCCGGGGGAGGGGCCCCTTGGTTCCGTCCGCGTC
>BBBL01000295.1 GCA_001311545.1 Thermus kawarayensis JCM 12314
CTCCACCCCACCCCCCACCACGCCCCCGGGGTGGAGAAGACCGGGGAGACCAAGCCCTGGGAGTGGGGGGACCCCTTGGACCTCAACGTCCCCGAGACCCTGAAGAAGGTGGCCTTCAAGGGCCTGGAAAACCTCTCCCACGAGGACCTGGTCATGGACCTGGCCGAGTACACCGCCAGCATGAGCACCGTGGTCCTCCTGGACTGCTCCCACTCCATGATCCTTTACGGGGAGGACCGCTTTACCCCGGCCAAGAAGGTGGCCCTGGCCCTCGCCCACCTCATCCGCACCCAATACCCCGGGGACCGGGTGCGCTTCGTCCTCTTCCACGACACCGCCGAGGAAATCCCCCTGGCCAGGCTCCCCCTGGCCAGGTGGGCCCCTACCACACCAACACCAAGGCGGGCCTCGAGCTCGCCCGCACCCTCCTCAGGAGGATGGGCGGGGAGATGAAGCAGATCATCCTCATCACCGACGGCAAGCCTCCGCCCTCACCCTCCCCAGCGGGGAAATCTACAAGAACGCCTGGGGCCTGGACCCCTTGATCCTGGCGGAGACCCTGAAGGAGGCCACCCTGGCCAGACGGGAGGGGATCCCCATCCACACCTTCATGCTGGCCCGGGAACCCGAGCTCCTCGCCTTCGTGAAGAAGCTCTCCCAGATCACCCGGGGCAAGGCCTACCTCACGAGCCCCGGGAACATCGGGAGGTACCTCCTCCTGGACTTCCTCAACAAGAAGGTGCGGAGGAACTGATGGCCCCCTTCCGGCTGGCCCTTCTCCTGGAACGCCTGAGGCGCCCGCGGGTCTTCCTCAGGCCCCCTCCCGCCCTGGTGCGGGCCCACCCGGAGGTGCGCATCCCCCTATCCCTAGACCTTCCCTACTACGCCGCCCGGGGGGAAGGGGGGTACGCCCTCATTCCCTGGGACCGGTACATGGAGGAGGCGGAAAGGGCCCTGGAGGAGGCGGCCTGGCCTTAGCCTTGTCCCGCAGAGCCCGGCCGGAACAGGGAACCGCGGGCCCACATCGCGCCCCCTGCCTCGAGAGGGCCTAGCCCTGCTCCTTACCTCAGCACGGCGGAGAGGAACACCCAGGGGAGGCTCTATCCCCTATCTCCCTACTTCGCCCGAAAACCCGTGAGGACCACCCAAAGGGTGCGGAGGAGGATCCGGAGGTCCAGGAAGAAGGAGAGGTGCTTGATGTAGTAGAGGTCGTAACTCAGCTTCACCAAGGTTTCCTCCTTCCCCTCGGCGTAGCCCTGGTGCACCTGGGCCCACCCCGTGAGGCCAGGGCGCACCGTGTGCCTGAGGGCGTAAAGGGGGATCTCCCGGGCGTAGGCCTCGGCCAGAACCCGCTGCTCGGGCCGGGGGCCCACGAGGCTCATCTCCCCCTTGAGGACGTTGAGGAGCTGGGGAAGCTCGTCTAAGCGGTAGCGGCGGAGAAAGCGCCCCAAGGGGGTGATCCTCCTGCCTCCTCTCCGGCGTAGGCACCTTCCGGGCTTTCCCCGCATGGTGCGGAACTTGTAGGCCTTGAAGGCCCTCCCCCCGAGGCCCACCCGCTCCTGGGCGAAGAGCACAGGCCTTCCCAGGTCCAGGTAGAGAGCAAGGGCCACGAGGGCCATGGTGGGCAAGAGCAGGGGAGAGAACAGGAGGATGAGGAAGACCTCCAGGGGGCGCTTAAGGTGGCGGTAAAGGCCGGGGTCCATCTCCGCCAGGGCGGAAACCCCCTCGGCCCCCTCCAGGAACACCCGTCCCGTGAGGGTCTCGTACACCTTCCCTGCGTCCAGGACAGGGAGGCCCTCGAGGGCCGCCTGGAGAACGAGGGGGAGGGTGTCAGGGTCTACCCGGCGGGGGTCCACCACCACGCCTCCACCCCGCTCCGGTCCCCCACGGGGAGCGCCCGGTGAGGGAGAACCTCTAGAAGCTTGTCCGAGAGCCCTCCCCGCACCAAGAGGAGCCTCAGGGGAGGCCTCCCTCTGAGGTAGACCAAGAGAAAGAGAAAGGCGAGGAGAGTGGCGAGGAAGAGGTAGCTCCTGGAGTAGTAAAGCCTTCCCATGGCGAGAAGCGCGAGGAGAAGAAGGGTGAAGAGGAAGAGGTTGAAGACCCCGACGCTCAGCGCCTCCCCCCCGTGATAGCGGGCCATTCTCTCCGTCAGGAGAAAGGCGAGGAGGTGGGCCATGGCCGTGAGAGCCAGGAGGAGCCAGGTTTCCCCTCCTCCTGGCAAGACGGGGAGGAGGAAGAGGAACGCAAGGAGGGCGGGGAGGGGAGGGAGGAGGAGGGGCCAGGGGAAACGCCCCTTGCCCAAGGAGGGGTGGGCGGGGAGAGCCACCTCTAAGACCTCCATGGCCTCATGCTACCTTCCCAGGACTTCTTCATAGACCCGCCAGGTTTCCCGGAGCATCCTCTCCAGGGTGAAGGCCTCCTCGTACCGCTTCCGCCCCGCTTCTCCCATGGAGGCTCTGAGGTCCGGGGAGAGGAGGAGGCCCTTAGCCTTGCCTTCAGGGCTTCCTCGTCCCCCCGGGGCACCAGGAATCCCCGTCTTCCCCTCCACCACCGCCTCCCCCACCCCGCCCACGTCCGTGGCCACCACGGGAAGCCCGGCCCGCATGGCCTCCAGCGCGGAGAGGGGCAGGCCCTCCCAGTTGGTGGCGAGACGAAGACTTGGACCTCCGCCAGGACCTCCGCCACATCCCGCCTCGCCCCGAGGAAGC
>BBBL01000296.1 GCA_001311545.1 Thermus kawarayensis JCM 12314
TCCAGGCCCTCCTCGGGCCCCCGAGCTGGGAGGAGGCGGAAAGGCGGCTTCTGGAGTCGGGGCTTTCCCCGAAGGAGGCCCAGGCCCTCTCGCCGCTACCGGGGCCGCTTCCCGGACCCAGGGCCGCCTGGGGAGCCCTCCAGACCGACCTCACCCTCCTCTGCCCCTCCTTCCAGGCCGCCCGCCTCCAGGCCCCCCACGCCCCCACCTACGCCTACCTCTTCTCCTTCCGGGTGCCGGGGTTTGAGGGCCTAGGGGCCTTCCACGGGCTGGAGCTCGCCCCCCTTTTCGGCAACCTGGAGGCCATGCCCTTCCTCCCCCTCTTCCTGGGGGAGGAGGCCCGGGGGCAGGCGGAGTATCTGGGCAGGAAGATGCGCCGCTACTGGACCGCCTTCGCCAAGGAGGGGGAGCCTTCGGGATGGCCCCGCTGGCCCCGCTACCGGGAGGGCCTGGTCCTGCGCCTGGACGTGCCCGTGGGGCTTCTTCCTGACCCCTACGCGGAGAGGTGCGGTGCCCTCGAGGGCCTTGGGCTACTCTAAGGGTATGAAGGGAAGGGCCACCTGCCCCCTGGACTGCCCCGACGCCTGCAGCCTCCTCCTCACCCTGGAGGAGGGGCGCCTCGCGAAGGTGGAAGGGGACCCCCGCCACCCCATCACCCAAGGCTTCGCCTGCGCCAAGACCTACCGCTACCCGGAGAGGGCGCGGGAGAGGCTCCTTTACCCCATGCGCCGGGTGGGGCGGAAGGGGGAGGGGAGGTTCGCGCGGGTCTCCTGGGAGGAGGCCCTGGACGAGATCGCCCTTAGGCTCAAGGCGGTCCTGGAGCAAGAAGGCGGGGAGGCCGTGCTTCCCTACCACTACGCCGGGACCATGGGCCTCATAGAGAACCAGCACCCCCTGGCCTTCTTCCGGGCCATCGGGGCCTCGGAGCTTTTGGAGACCATCTGCTCCACCGCGGGGAGCGCCGCCTGGGAGATGACCTACGGCCCCCGCCTGGCCCCGGACCCCGAGGAGGTCCCCGAGGCCCGCTACGTCCTCCTCTGGGGCATCAACAGCCTCTCCACCAATAGCCACCTCACCCCCTTCCTCAAGGAGGCGAGGAGGCGGGGGGCCAGGGTGGTCCACATAGACCCCTACGAGAACCTCACCTCCCGCTTCGCCGACCTCCACCTCAGGCTCCGCCCCGGCATGGACGCCGCCTTGGCCTACGCCCTGGCCCACGTCCTCTTCCGGGAGGGCCTGGTGGACTGGGAGTACCTGGAAGGGAGGGCGGTGGGCCTCGAGGCCTTCCAAAAGGAGGCGGAGAGGTGGACCCCAGAGAGGGCCAGCGCCCTCACCGGGGTGCCGGAGGAGGCCATCCTCCGCCTCGCCCGGGAGATGGGGGAGGCCAAGCGGGTCTTCCTCCGGGTGGGCTACGGCATGACCCGCCACCCGGGAGGGGGGAACGCCCTCCGCGCCGTGATCCTCCTCCCCGCCCTCCTCGGGGCCTGGCGCTACCCGGGGTGCGGGGCCATGCTCTCCACCAGCGGGGCCTTCCCCCTGAACAAGCGCTTCCTCGGGGGGCGGCACCTCCTGGAGGGGGGACATCCCCACCAGGGCTACTTCCGGCCCAACCCCAAGGCCCGGGCGGTGAACATGAACGAGCTCGGCACCGCCCTCACCGAGCTCAAGCCCCCCATCCGGGTTCTCTTCGTCTTCAACAGCAATCCCCTGGTGGTGGCCCCGAACACCGGGAAGGTGAGGGCGGGGCTGGAACGGGAGGACCTCTTCACCGTGGTGCTGGAGCAGGCGATGACGGAGACCGCCCACTTCGCCGACTACCTCCTTCCCGCCACCCTCTTCTACGAGCACCCGGACCTCTACACGAGCTACGGGCACTACTACCTCTCCTGGAACGAGCCCTTGAGCCTCCTGCGGGTGAGGCCCGCCCCAACACCTGGGTCTTCCGCGAGCTGGCGAAGAGGCTTGGCCTAAAGGAGCCCACCCTCTACTGGACTGCCGAGGAGGTGGCGAAAAGCCTCCTCGCCTCGGACCACCCTTACCTCGAGGGGATCACCCTGGAAAGGCTCAAGAAGGAAGGCTTCGTGAGGCTCAACCTGCCCCGGCCCTTCCTCCCCTTCGCCCAAGGAAGGTGCGCTTCAGCCCTCC
The DNA here is from genome assembly GCA_001311545.1 of Thermus kawarayensis JCM 12314. The sequence goes on from BBBL01000296.1 coordinate 2,146, forward strand.
CCCTGAGGTCATCCCCACCGAGCCCCTTCCCGACTACCCCCTGATCCTCCTCACCCCCCCGGCCCACCGCTTCCTCAACACCACCTACGGGAACGTGGAAGCCTGGTGGAGGCGGAGGGCGGGGAGCCCAGGCTCCTCATCCATCCCCAAGACGCCGGGGCGCGGGGGATCCAAAGCGGCATGCTCGTCCACATCCGCTCCCCTTGGGGGAGGATTACGAGGAAGGCCCTGGTGAGCGAGGCCCCCATCCCGGGGACGGTGGTCCTGGAGGGCACCTGGTGGGAGAGGTGGGCCCCGGACGGGAAAGGGGTGAACCACCTCACCTCGGAGAGGCTTACGGATCTGGGCGGGGGAAGCACCTTCCACTCCACCCCCGTGGAGGTGGAGCCCCTGCGCCTGGCCTGATTTGCGCCTGGGCCACAATCCTGCTACCTTAAGGGGGTGCGCGGGGCCCTGCCCAAAAAGCGCTCCGTGGCCCTGGCCGCCTGGGGGGAGGAGGGGCTTCTTCTGGTGCGGCGCCCGGAGGCGGACCCGGAGTTCG
>BBBL01000297.1 GCA_001311545.1 Thermus kawarayensis JCM 12314
GTCCCCGTGGGGTGGTAACCGCCCTCCTGGGGGGTCCCTTCTTCCTCTACCTGGTCCTGCGGCACAAGCGGAGGTGTACCGTGCTTAGGGCGGGAGGTCTGGGCTACCGGGCGGGCGGTCGCTGGCTCCTAAAGGGGGTGGACCTCTCCCTGGAGGCGGGGGAGTTCCTGGCCGTCCTCGGTCCCAACGGTAGCGGCAAGACCACCCTCTTAAGGCTCCTTGCCGGGGAGCTTAAGCCCACGGAAGGGGAGGTCCTCCTCCTGGGGAAACCCCTTTCCGCCTATGACCCCCGGTCCCTTGCCCGCCTCCGGGCCGTCCTCTCCCAGGTTAGGGAGGTGGCCTTCGCCTTCACCGCCTACGAGGTGGCCTTCCTGGGAAGGTTACCCCACCTCCGGGGGCGGGAGAGCCCCCTGGACCACCAGAAGACCCTATGGGCCTTGGAAAGGGTACGGGGCCTCCCCTTCAAGGACCGCTTCTTTCCCAGCCTCTCGGGAGGAGAGTCCATGCGGGTGGAGGCGGCCAGGCTCCTCAACCAGGAGGCCCGGCTGTTTCTCCTGGACGAGCCCACCAACCACCTGGACCCCAGGTACGCCCTCGAGCTCCTCGGCCTCTTCCGGGCCCTGGCCCACGAGGGAAAGGGGGTGGTGGCCGTGCTCCACGACCTGAACCTGGCGGGCCTCTTCGCCCACCGGGTGCTCCTCCTGAAGGAGGGCAGGCCCATGGCTTACGGCCCTCCCCAGGCCGTCCTCCGCCCCGGCTTGCTGGAAGAGGTCTACGAGGTGCCCTTCGGGGTCCTGGAGCCCCCGGGGGGCCCGCCTTCTGGGTACCCCTGCCCCGGGGGGCGCTCGGCCCTTGAGGGCTTTAACCCGTTCAAAGGCGGTGGGAGCCTGGTTAAACTGCTGGGCAAGGTGGTCCAAATCTAGGACTGCGAAGTCTGTCGCCTCCCGGGAAGAGGGGTGGAAGGTAGGGGTCTGATAGTATCCTGGAACCGATGGCCCTTCGCGGCGGTGCGAGGACCGCTTTGGTGGCCCTATGGACAGTCTTCCTGGCCGGGTGCCAGTTCCCACGGCAGGTGGATCCTTCGTTACAGACCCCATTCTCCCTGACGGAGGTGGTGGAGCAGGCTTTGGCCCGGGGCGAGCGGGTGATTCGCCTCCCTCATGGCGTGTACGTGGCTGACCGTCCCATTGCCATCAAGCACTCCGGGGTGGAGATCGTGGGTACGGGAGAGGTTCTCGTTCTCTCCCGCGTTAAAGGAGGGGGTGTGGGGGTCTTTTCCTTTCTTGGGGATCAGGGCAGGAGGTTGGGGTCTACCGTGGAGCCGCTGCGGCGGGGCGAGAGGGCCTTCCGGCTTTCCAGCGTTCCAAGGGATACTTCCGGTTTCCGCTGGGTGCTCCTGAGGTACCCCAACACGGAGGACTTTTTCAACGCCATCGACTCGCAGGTGTGGAGGCAGGATCAGCCCTACCTGCGGCATGGTATCTACCAGGTGCAGGAGGTCGCGGGGGACCGGGTGGTTCTTTCCAAGGGGGTGGAGATTGACTACCTCCGGGCGCGGAGGTGTGGGCTCCCAACTTGGTGAGGGACGTGGCCCTCAGGAACCTGACCATCTTCCAGGAAGTCCCGGGCGCTGACCCCGGGAGCGTGCTGTTCGTTTATGAGAACCGCTATCCGCAGTATGCGGTGGATGCCGTAAGGATGAAGTACGTGGCCGATGCGGTGGTGGAAGGGGTTCGGGTGCAGATGGCGGGGAGGCACGTCTTCAGCTGCGAGTTCTGCTTCAATGTGAGGGTCCAGGGGTTCAGAGGAGAGGGCAGCTGGAACAAGGGGGGCGGGGGGAACGGGTACTTCCAGGTCTCCAAGACCTACGAGAGCCTTTTCACCCGGGTCTCCCTGAAGGGGATAAGGCACCTGACCATTCAGTGGATGTCTTCACGGAATCTCTTGAGCGACCTGGACCTGGGGGTGGACGTGAACTTCCACGGGGGTTATACCCGCTATAACACCGTGAGGGATTGCCGGATCGCCATTCCCAAGGAGCACCCTTGGCCCCCGGTGGTCCGCACGCCCAACAACGCCCGCTGGGGTCCGCCTGACGGCGAGGGCAACGTCGTGGAGGACTGTCAGATGGTCAAGGAGAGGTGAGGCTGCCTTCTCGTTACTTTGGCTCCTCCCAGCCCCTGAAGCAACCCGAACAACTCCGCCATCACCGCTTCCCTCCAAGGCGAGGTCCCTAGGCCAGGGCGACCCGGCTTAACTACCCCACCTTGGCTTTCGCCGCTGTGGGGGTTCCAAAAAAAATCCCCCCACAGCCCCGGCTTGGGCATCCCATGTTGGGTCGTGTCAAGAGTTTTGATACTGTCTAGAGCGTCAAGCCATGTATCTTGCCTCCTGAGGGAGGCCCTACCGCTCTGATCACCGGGCCACCACGCCCGCGGGGCTGATGGTTAGCCACCCGCCCTGGCCTCCCCGCCGCACAGTATCCCAGTCGTGAAAGACCGCATCCACATGGAAGGCCCACAGGGTCGGGTGGCCACCTCCCTCAGTCTACCCAAAGGAGAAAGACCATGCTCTGCGCAGGCATTGACGTCAGCAAACCCCACCTGGACCTGGCCCTGGCCTCCGGCACCGCCAAGCCCACCCGCCTCCGCTTCCCCAACACCCCTGAAGGCCGCCAAGCCCTCCTCTGGCAG
>BBBL01000298.1 GCA_001311545.1 Thermus kawarayensis JCM 12314
CATGCCCCGTTCCCCTAGACCGTCCCGTACCCCTGGGGGAAGGAGAGGATCTCCTCGTGGATCCCGGAAAGCCGCGCCGCCCACTCCACCCGCTCAGTCCGGACGGTCCAGGCCGAAGGCGATGTTTTCCAGGATCGTCTCGCCGAAAAGGAAAGGTTCCTGGGGGGCCACCCCCACCGCCTGGCGCAGGACCTTGAGGGGCAGGCGTCGGGCCTCGTACCCCCCCACCCACACCCGCCCCTCCGTGGGGTCCAGAAGGCGGGGCACCAGGCGGCCAGGAGGCTCTTGCCCGACCCCGTGCGCCCGGTGATGCCCAGGGTCATGCCCTCGGGGACGGTGAGGGTGAGGTCTTTGAGAAGCCAGCGTCCCTCGGCCTGAAGCCCCACCCCCTCCAGGCGCACCTCTCCCGAGAGGGCCTCGAGGCCACCAGCAAGGGATCCTCCCGGAGAAGGGGCTCCCGGTCCAGAAGCTCCAGGAGGCGCTTCAGGCTGGTAAGCCCCCGCTGGTACATGGCCATGACCCAACCCAGGCCCAGGATGGGCCAGGTGAGCTGGGCCAGGTAGGCGTTGAACTGCACCAGCTGGCCCACGGTCATCTCCCCCCGCACCACCATCCCTCCCCCCGCCCACAAGACGGTGAGGAAAGCGAACCCCATGAGAAAGCCCAAGAGGGCCTGCATGGGGCCCTCCACCCGGGCCAGGGCCAGGCTCTTTTCCACGTAGACCCGGTTGAGGTCCTGGAAGCGGGAGAGCATCCGGCCTTCCAGGGCGTACCCCTTGACCACCCGGACGCCGCTGAAGGCCTCCTGGGCCAGGGTGCTGATGCGGTCAAAGGCCTCCTGGGCCTCGCGGTAGCGGCGGTCCACGAGCCGGAGCAGGTAGAACACCAGGAGGGCGATGACCGGCAGGATCAGGGTGAGGTAGAAGGCCAGGCGGGGGTTGACGGCGTACATGGAGCCGAAGGCCAGGAGGACCATGAAAGAGAGGCGGCTTCCCATCATGATCCCCGGGCCCACCATCTCCCGCACCGCCGAGAGGTCGGTGTTCAGGCGGTTCATGAGGTCCCCCACCCGGGTCTTTTGGTAGAAGCTCCGGTCCAGGCGGAGCAGGTGGTGAAAGAGGTCCTTCCTGAGGTCGTACTCCACCTGGCGGCTGGCCACCACCGACAGGCGACGCATGGCGTAGGAGAGCAGGGCCGAGGCCGAGGCGGCCAGGAGGAGGTAGAGGGCGTACCGGCCGTAGGGTCCTCCGTGGCTCACGGCGTCCACGGCGAGGCGCAGGAAGTAAGGCCCCAGGACGAAAAAGAAGATGGAGGCCAAGCCCGCCAGGACCCCCAGGAGGTAGCGACCCCGGTAGGGAAAGAGGTAGGGGAGGAGGCGGGAAAGAAGGGCTGACCGCTCGGTCATGTTCTGAGTCTAACGCAAAAGGCCCGAGGCTCAAGGGGCCAGGCCACAGGCCTACGGGCCCGCACCCTGGCTCCGCAACATAAAGGCCTTTACCTAAAGGCCCGGGAAAGCTCTTTTGGGACCCCCGTTGCGGCGCAAGCCGCAATGGGTACCTAGGCCTCCATCTCCCTCTTGAGCCCTAAGCTCCCCTTCCCAGTCCTCCCCCAGGGTGAGGAGGCGGTGGGGCTTGGTGAGCCTCCGGGCCGCCTTCCTGAGAAGGCCTGGGATGGGCGGGCAGGCGTAGGAGACCACCAGGAGCAGGGCCTTGACCCGGCCCAGGCGGTGGAGGTAGTGGACCATGCCGAGAAGCTCCCGGTCCGTGGGCAGGTCCACGGGAAGAAGCCTTTCCCCCTCCTCCCGGAGGCGTTCTGTGGGCTGGTCGGGGAAGTAGGGGAGGAGGTCCACCCGGGCCAGGGCCTCCGCCACCCCTTGGCGGAAGCCCTCGTCCTCCAGGAGGTAGGGCTGGGCCACCACCCCCACGCTTCCCGGCGGGGTCTTGAGGGGCGGAGCGGGCTTGAGGAGGCTTTTGGTCTGGTCCAGGGCCCGGCCCACCCGCATGGGGTTGCGGGTGAGGATCTGGCCGATCTCCCCCGCCCGGCCCAAGACCCGTTCCGAAAGCTCCGCCGGCACCTTGAGCACCGGGGGAAGCCCGGGGTAGTAGCGGTGGAGGGTGGCCTCGAGGTCCAAAAGCCAGGGGCACTGCCCCCCGCCCCGCTCCGACTCCACCCCCCCTGCAGGTCGGGAAGGAGGAGGTAGTCCACTCCCTGGGCCTTCAAGGCCTCCACCTGGGCAAGAAGCCCCTGCACGGGCAGGCAGTAGGGCAGGCGGGCATCGGGGTCCGTCGAGGCCCGCACCACCTCCACCCCCAAGGCGCGAAGGTAGGCCTCCCAGAAGCCAGGTACCGGCGGGAAAGGAAGCCTGAAGGACGCCCACGCGCATACGCCCTATCCTACGCCAAGGGCCCGGAGAAAGGAAAGGAGCGCCCTCCGCCCCTCATGGAGGCTTTGGGGAAGGACCCACTCCTCCTCGGTGTGGGCCCCGCCCCCCCGGTAGACCCCCAGGGCCAGGGCGGGAATCCCCCGCTCTATGGCGGCGCTGGCGTCGGTGGAACCCGCCTGGAAGAGGGGCTTCTCCCCTATGGCCTTCAGGGCCTCCGTGGCCGCCCACCTAAGGGCCTCCGTGGCGGTGGCCCCGGCGGGCCTCTCCCCCAGGACCTCCAGGCGGA
>BBBL01000299.1 GCA_001311545.1 Thermus kawarayensis JCM 12314
CCCGCCTTGGGCATGGGTTGGGCCTCCTCGCGGTCTGGCTCGTTTCCCGGCCCGAGGGCCGGGCCCCACCGGGAAACCTGGCCCTCGCCCTCCTCGCAGGCCTGGGCTTCGGCGGGTTCTACGCCTTCATGGACCGGGTGGAAGGGCTCTTCTACCCGCCGCCTGGGCCAAGCTCACCGCCTTCCTCCTGGTCCTCCCCGCCGCCCTTAAGGCCAGGCCTTGGCCTCGAGGGCGCGGGGCCCCTTGGGTCCTCCTCGCGGGCCTGGGAGACGCCGGGGGAAACCTCTTCTTCCTCCTCGCCGCCCAGGCCGGGCGGCTGGACGTGGCGGCGGTCCTCTCCTCCTTCTACCCCTCTTCACCGTCCTCCTGGCCTGGCTCGTCCTGAAGGAAAGGCTTTCCCAGGGAAGGCTCCTCGGGGTGGGCCTGAGCTCCTGGCCATGGCCCTCATCGCTCTAGGCTAGGCCCAAGGGAAAGCGGGCCACCTCCACCAGGTTCCCTTCCTCATCGCTTTTCACCAAGGCGGCCTCCTTCACCAGGAAAGAACCCCGGGGAGGCGGGGGCAGAAGCCCTAGAAGGCGCCTGGCCTCCCCCTCCCCCACCCCCAGGGCCAGGGTGAGGTGGGCAGGTAGCTTGGCCCCTCTATCTCCTTAAGGGGAGGGGCCAGGGGCTCGAGGGCGTGGTAAAGCCGGGCAAAGGGGGCTCCCCCGTAGGCCCTCAGGTACACCACGCCCTGGGGGAAGTACCCCCAACCGCCGAGGCGCACCCGAAAGGGGCATGCCCCCGGAGGATCCCCGCCACGGCGATCCGCAAGGCCTCCTCCTCGTAAGGCCACTCAAAGGGCTGACGCAGGTTGAGGTGGGGCGGGCCGAAACCCTTAACCCCATGCTGGGCCTGCAAGCCTTCCAGAAAGACCCGCAGGTCCTCGGGGGGCCAGACCAAGACCCCGTACACGCCGCCAGTATACCCGGGCTCTCATTTGCAACAGTTCCCGTTCTTCTTCGTCGGGCGCCCACCCGCGGCCACGGCCACCGGAAGCCCCGGGGCTATCCCTCCCCGGGGGTTTTCTTGCCGTCCCCCATACCCGGATGGGGATAACATGGGGGCGTGGAACGCACCTATCTTTACCGGGGCCGGATCCTTAACCTGGCCCTGGAAGGCCGCTACGAGATCGTGGAGCACAAGCCGGCCGTGGCCGTCATCGCCCTAAGGGAGGGCCGGATGCTCTTCGTGCGCCAGATGCGCCCGGCGGTGGGCCTCGCCCCCCTGGAGATCCCGGCGGGCTCATAGAGCCGGGAGAGGATCCCCTGGAGGCTGCCAGAAGGGAGCTGGCCGAGGAGACGGGGCTTTCCGGGGACCTCACCTATCTTTTCAGCTTCTACGTCTCCCCCGGCTTCACCGACGAGAAGACCTACGTGTTCCTGGCGGAGAACCTGGGGGAGGCCCAGGCCACCCCCGACGAGGACGAGGAGATAGAGGTGCTCTGGCTGAGGCCGGAGGAGGCCCTGGAGCTTCACCGAAGGGGCGAGGCGGAGTTCTCGGCCACGGGGATGGTGGGGGTGCTCTACTACCATGCTTTTCTCCGAGGTGGCTGACGTCCCCAAAGGGTCCAAGGTGGTGGCCGTGGGCTCCTTTGACGGGGTCCACCTCGGCCACCGGTTCCTCCTGCGCCAGGCCCTCTCCGAGGCCAAGGCCCTGAAGGAGCCCTTTCTGGTCTACACCTTTGACCCCCCCACCAAGGTCTTCACCCGGGGAGAGGGGTTCCTCATGGACCTCAGCGAGAAGGTGGAGGCCCTAAAGGAGGTGGGGGTGGAGCTCATCCTGGCCGTGCCCTTCAACGAGGCCTTCGCCCGCCGCCCGGCCGAGGCCTTCCTGGAGGACCTAAGGGCCTTAGGGGCGAGCCGGATCTATGTGGGAGAGGACTTCCGCTTCGGGCAGGGCCGGGCAGGGGGGCCGGAGGCCCTGGAGAAGGTGGCCCCCACGCGGGTGGTTCCCCTCCTCGCCCTGGGGGGGGAGGCGGTGAAGTCTAGCCGCATCCGCGCCCTGTTGCGAGAAGGCCGGGTGGAGGAGGCCCGCCATCTCCTGGGCCACCCCTACGGGGCCTACGGGGTGGTGGTGGAAGGGGACAGGGTGGGGCGGAGGCTGGGCTTTCCCACCGCCAACCTGGCCGTCCACCCCCTCAAGGTGCTTCCCCCGGGGGTCTTCGCCGTGGAAGCCGAGGGAGCCTTCGGGCGTTACAAAGGGGTGGCCAACGTGGGGACCAGGCCCACCTTGGGGGGCGGGGAGAGGCGCCTCGAGGTCCACCTCCTGGCTTCGCCGGGGAGCTTTACGGGGAGGAGGTGCGGGTGCGCTTCCTCAAGCGCCTGCGGGAGGAAAGGCGGTTTCCCAGCCCGGAGGCCCTGAGGGAGCAGATCGCAGAGGACGTGGCGGCGGCCCGGGCCTACTTCGGGCTTTAGGGACACCTTTCCCCTGGCCCAGGGGGTAGCCTAGGGGGGATGGGGTGCGCCGAGGCTGGCCTTGGTCTTGGCGGAGGCCAGGACCCGGGAGGAGGTGGTGCGGAAGGCCCTCCGCCTCCTGGAGGAGAAGGGGGTCATCCGCTGTGGGGAGGCCTACTGGGTGGGGGAGGACCTCCGCCTCTTCCAGATGCAGCCTGCCGCGCCG
>BBBL01000300.1 GCA_001311545.1 Thermus kawarayensis JCM 12314
GGCGGAGGGGCGGGCTGGGCCAACACCGGAAGGGCCAAGAGCGCCGAGGCGGTCAGAAAGTGGAGCATCTGCTTCTTCATGTTTCCTCCTTCGCCCCTTGGGGTCTTCCATCCCCAGGGGCGTCCACAAGGGTAGTCCCTTTGTGTGGGAAGACGGTGGAAAAGGGGTCCGGGCCCGGCGCCTTAGGGCCTCCCCTCCGGCGAAGGCCAAAACGGGGCACCCGGCCCAGGATGCCTTCAGACGAAGAAGAGCTTCTCCCTGTCCAGGCCTTGGAGTGAGCTGAGGCCGATCCTGCCCACCTCCCGGACCAGGCGGTCCGCCAGGTGGAGGGGGGCGGGCAGGCTGGGGAAACGGTAACCGCTGGGCGGGTAAAGGCGAGACAGGTGGTAGATCTGCCGGGCCAGTTCCTCCACCGGGGTGGACCCCGCCTCGTGCACCACTTTCAAGGGGCGGGGTGTGCCCCCCATCCTCCCTTCTCCGGGGTAGGCGGTGAGGAGGAGGAAGGCAGCCCTGCCCTCCGAATCGGGCAGGGGCACGTAGAGGCCGTCCGTGAGCCTCTCCCCCTGCTGCGGGTAGATCCTGCCCCCACCGCTTTTGCGCACGGAGACCAGGTCGTAGCCGATTCCCACCCTGGCGAGTTCCCGAAGGGCTAGGTCAAACTCCTGTCTTTGGGTTTTGCCGTCCCGGAGGAGGAGCACGTGGGAGGGCCATCTGCCCGCCCTTCGTCGGAAGGCCAGGAGGGCCTCCCGCACCATGCCCCAGACCACTTCCCCGTGGATCTTCTCCCCCTTCTGCGCCTCTGGAGGATCCACGCGAGGAGCCCGCCATCGGCGGTCACCGCGCAGGCCGCTCCTCCGTACCGGAGGCTCCGGGACCCGTCCGCACCGGCGTCAAAACCGATGGCGAGCTCCGCTGGGTAAACCCCCTCCAGGGCCATCACCCTCCACCCCAGCTTGCTCGCCAGGCCGAGGAGGACGTTGTCCAGTTTGTGTTCCGACAAAGGGGGGTTGAAGAACTGGCTGGGGAGCCCTCGCTGGAGGCAAGCCCGCTTAAGGCCGTTGCGCTCGTTCGGGGAGAGGGGTGGGGTCTGTACCAGGAGGGCGGCCACCCCCACCTCACGGGCGAGATGGTCCAGGGCGGCGGCCAGGTCCAGGGTCAGGAGGTCCCTTCTCGCCACTCCTATGGGCGCCACCGGCTCCAGGTTGACCCCGCTGGCGCGGCCCATATCCACGAGAGCCCTTCTGAGGAGGTCGGGCCAGAAGGGGGCTCCGTCCACCACCAAAAGTCCCACCTTGGCGCCTTGCCCCAAAAGGACCCCCTTACGGAGGGCGTCGGCTGGCTTGCGGATCCTCTGGCCGCCCCCGGCCTTGAGCTGGGGTTGGGGGAGGGGGTGGGCGAAAACCTCCAGGGGTTTGGGGTCCGGTACCTGAAAAACGCCCCGGGCCACGCTCCTTGCGGTCCCCGCGGTGAGTGAAAGCCGGTCCTGGGGCGGGATCTGTAGGTTCAGGGCCCCGTCGTAGCCGAGTTCGGAAAGGTCTTCCAGGGTGAGTACCGGTTGGAGGAGACCTGCCAGGTGGAACACCTCCTGCCCCCTCTCGTCGCGCACCCTGACCACCCTTCCCGCTTGCCCCTCGTGAGCTATCCTACCCCTCTGGACGTGGTAGTCCAAAAGGTTCACCCCTCCCACGCTCACCTCTCTGGGGGCAAGCCCCTCCTCTATGGCCACCAGCTCCCAGGTCTGCCGTCTTCCCCACCGGGTGGGGTAGGCGTTCCGGACCCTCCTGGGCGTGGGATTCCGGGCAAGCCACTCTTCCAGGGTGAGGGTGGGCAGGATGCGGTGAGTGATGTCCAGCTCCAGGAAAAGCCGACCCTCAGCGTCCACTAAGGCCCTGAGGTAGGACCCCCGGTGGACCTTCCACCCTTCTCCCGCGTGGACCTCCTTCCCCAGGAGCAGGTTCCCCTCCACCTCGTACCGGCGCGCGTAGAATCTCTGCAGTCCCACCTCCAGGCGCTTCTGAGCCAGCCGGGAGAGGGCTTCCCGGTCCTGGGGTCTGGAGGGGTCCAGGAGGACCCCCCCCGCGGGGCGGAGGGTGAAGTGATAGGTCCCCTCGAGACCCCTGACTTCCCCCTCTTGCAGGTGGGGCGGGGACCAGGCCAGGAGGCCCCCGGTCCACGGGATGACCAGGTCCCCCACCTGGCCCGCCACCCTTCCCAGGAGGCGGTAGGGGTTCTCCTCCCGGGGGGGATGGGGTCAAAGCGCACCTCCAGGAAAAGAGGCTTGCGCTCTCCCCCTTCTAGGGGCCTCAGGAGGAAGCGGTTGAGATAAACCCGCCTGCCTTCATTGGGTTTATTGTACCCTCGTGCCCTGTCCCATCCGGATTCCGGGGGCGTGAAAAGGGGGAGGTCTGGGCCTCAGGATACGGGCTTCGCCCGTGAGCCGGACCGCGGGCACCCCCCTTGACGCAGAACCCCCCGAGATGCGTTAAGGTAGGAACAAATGGAACGCTACCGGGCAATGCTGGACCTTGCGGGCCAGGGAGTGCTGGTGGTGGGGGCGGCCTCGGGCATCGGCCGGGCTTCGGCGGAGGCGCTTTCGGCCTTTGGCGCCAAGGTGGTGCTGGCGGACCGGGACGAGGGGGGG
>BBBL01000301.1 GCA_001311545.1 Thermus kawarayensis JCM 12314
CCGTGCTGGCCCGGGCCAGCATGGGGCCCCTAGGCGGGCTTCCCCGGGCCGGCGGGGCCAAGGAAACGGGGAGAAAGGGGATAACCCGGGGAGGAAGCCCTCCCCGAGGGAAGGGAATAGCTTACTTCTTGACCTTTTCCTTGAGGGCCTTACCCGGCTTGAAGGCAGGGTACTGGGTGGCGGGGATCTTGATCTTCTCCTTGGTGCCGGGCTTCACGCCGGTGCGGGCCTTGCGCTTGCGCACCTCAAAGGTGCCGAAGCCGGTGAGCTGCACCTTGTTGCCGGCCGCCAGGGCCTCTTCCACCTTGCCCAGGAGGGCGTCCACCGCCGCCTTCACGTCCTTCTTTTTGAGGCTCGTGGCCGCGGCCACCTGGTCCACCAGATCCGCTTTGGTTACCGTCTTCTTTGCTGCCATTCTTCACCTCCTTCCTCTTTTCCCTTCCGGGCGGAATATATCACGGTTGAAGGTCTTCCCGCAATACCCTTGGCCATTTCTATACCTGCGTATAGCTATGTATGATAACGGAAGTATTGACTCTAGCGGTAGCGGGGGGGGAGGAGTTCCCGTACCCGGGCCTCTATCTCCCGGGTGAGGTTTTCCAGCTCCTGGTGGGTGACCTTGGTTTTCCTTGGAACGGGGATGGGCTCCCCGTAGACCACCCGGATGGGGCGGCGGAGCCGGAAGAGCTTTCTCCCCACGGGCCAGGCCTCCTCCGTGCCCACCACCGCCACGGGCACCACCCATGCGCCCGTGCGCAAGGCGATGGCCGCCACCCCGGTTTTGAAAGGCTGGAGCTTCCCGCTGCGGCTCCGGGTGCCCTCGGGGAAGATGCCGAAGGCCATGCCCCTTTCCAGGGCCCGGATGGCGTTTTTCACGGCGGCGAGGTCGCCCGCGCCCCGTTCCACGGGGATGGCGTAGAGGCGGGGAAGAAGCAGGAAAGGAGGGGGAGCCGGAAGACGTCGGCCCGGGCGAGGAAGCTCACCGGCCGCCCTACCCCTGCCCCGATGGCGATGGGGTCCAGGATGGAGAGGTGGTTGGCCGCCAGGATCACCGGGCCTGCTTTGGGCACCTTTTCCGCACCCTCCACCCGGTAGCCGAAGAGGAGGTGGAGGAGAGCCCGGGCCAGGTACCAGGCGGCCCGGTAGACGGGGTTGGGCTTCGTGGCCTCCACGGCCCCTAGTCTAAGGCGCGCAAGGCGCGGAGGGCCTCCAGGTGGGCCAGCCTCAGGGGTTCGGGGAGGCGGAAGCGGGTGGGAAGGCCCTTGACCAAGGCCAAGGCTTCCTCCAGCCCCACCCGGTGCCCCGGGGAGACGTAGAGGGGTCGGACCCCGGTCCTGCTCCGGTAGGCGTAGCCTATGGGCCTGCCATCCGGGGCGAGGAGGGGTACGGCGCTTCCCGCCTCTTGTGGGAGGGGCCCTTCCAGGCGGCCAAAGAGGAGGCTCTTGGCCACGCCGATGCTGGGCAGCCCCAGGTGGACCCCCAGGTGGCTGGCGATGCCCAGGCCCCTGGGGTGGGCGATGCCCTGCCCGTCCACCAGGAGGGCCTCCGGGGCCTCGGGGAGGGCCTTCAAGGCCTCCAGGTAAGCGGGGGCTTCCCGGAAGGAGAGAAAGCCAGGGATGTAAGGGAAAAGCTCCGCCTCGGGGAGGAGGCCCTTCCCCAGGAACAGGGGTCCTTTTTCCAGGTGATAGAGGACGGCCACGGCCAAAAGGGGCTTCCCCCGCTTGTGGGAGGCGTCCAGGGCGGCGATGCGCCTGACCCCGTCCAGGTTTCCCTCCACCCTCACCTGCCGGGCCAGGGCCTGCTGCAGGGCACGGCTTCCTCCAGGCCCCGGGGCCTGGGAAAGGGGGGAACCTCCATTAGCTCACCTCTCTCAGCCGTTCCAGCACCTCCTGGTCCGAAGGGTCCACCCCGTAGAGGAGGGCCAGGTAGTAGGTGGTCCAGGCTAGACGGTACCAGAGGGCCATGGCCTGGGCGAGGCGGCTCCCCTCCGGGGCGGGCACCTCGGCCATGGCGTCCACCCGGGTCTCCAGGATCTCCTTGGCCAGGGAGGCCGCCTCCCCTCCTCCCAGGAGGACCGCCGCCAGGGGGTCCCCCTGCTCCGTGGCGGGCCTCGAGGCCCGTGAGGAAGAACTCCAGGGCGCTATGAGGCGGGGTCAGGGAGAGGCTCTTGCCGATGCGGGCGAAGAGGCTCTGGGCGGCCTCCTCCAGGGGGCGGAAAAAGGGGCTAAAGAAGAGGGGAAGCCTTTCCAGGAGGGTGTAGGCCAGGAACTTGGCGGGGTTTTCCTCCAGGGGCACCTCGGGGGCGAGGCGGCGCCGTTCCTGGAGCAAGGCCCCGTCCACCTCCTTGAGGGCCTCCTCCTGCCCCGTGGCCAGAAGGAGGAAGCGCAGGTAGCGGTAGGGGCTTAAGGGGCTTGGGGGAGGTAGACCTCCACCCCTTCCCGGAAGCCCACCCGCACCACCTTGGCCCTTCCCGTCTCCGCCAAAAGGCCCATGGCCGCCGCCTCCCCCAGGTCGTACCCTCCTTCCAAGAGGAAGAGGGTCCCTTCCTCCCCCCATTCCGGAGGGAGAGGAGCCGGGCGGCGAACCACCCTTCCCCGTAGGCCAAGAC
>BBBL01000302.1 GCA_001311545.1 Thermus kawarayensis JCM 12314
CGGCCACCACCGACGGCCAGGGCCGCTACGTTCTCTACATTCCCTGGAACTTCGGCCCCTTCACCCTCTCCCACCCCTTGCGCCCGGCCACGGCTGGAACGATGGGAGCACCGCGCACCCGGTTACCAGCTGGGCCGGGGCGCAGAACCCCGCCTTCCCCACCCTGGATGCGGGGGCCATCGCCGGAACCCAGGTGGAGCGCAACTTCGGCGTGGTGCGGGAAAGCCGCCTCTACCCCGCCCAGTCGGGCCAGGCGGCAAGCCCGGGAACCGTGGACTACGCCCACCTTTTCCGTCCGGGCACCCAGGGTGGCCTCACCCTCTCCTTGGGCAACACCCCCTCCTGGGGCTACCAGGTGAGGCTGGACCGCAACTGCGATGGGGACTTCAACGACCCCGGGGAAGGCTTCGCCCCCCTGCCCCAGACGCTCCCGGTAGACGCCTCCTGGCCCCGGGAGGCGGACGGAAGCCTCAAGGCTTGTGCTGGAGGTGCGGGTCCTGGTGCCTGCGGGGGTACCGGCGGGAACGGTGGACGTGGCCCTCCTCCAAGGGAGGCTGGTCTGGGAGGGCAACCCCGGGTGGCGGAGGTGCGGGAGCTCACCGACACCACCACGGCCACGGGAGGCCACGTCCGCCTGACCAAGAGGGTGCGGAACGTCACCCAGGGAACGGGTTTCGGCACCCTGGGAGAGGGAAGGCCCGGGGAAGTCCTGGAGTACTGCGTGGCCTACAGCAACCTGGGCACCGCCCCCGTGACCCAGTTCCTCCTCAGCGACCCCGTTCCCTTCTTCACCGACCCCCTGGCCTCCGTGGCGGACTACGGAGGGAAGGCCATACGCTGGACCCATGGGACCACCACCCTTCACCTCACAGCAGGAAGCGGGGACGATGCGGGGGAGATAGCGGGCGGCCTGGTGAGGGTGGTGGTGGGCACCGTGAGCCCGGGAGAGGGAGGGGAGGTCTGCTACCGGGTCCAGATCCGCTGAGGCTGCCTGGTGGCCCTCCTCGGCCTGGGCGGTTAACCCCCACGTCCACCCCGGGGTAGCTCCTGGGCAGGAGCCTCCGCTCCCAGGCGGCCTTTAAAAGCTCCTCCCGGAAGTCGGGGTGGGCCACCTGGACGAGGGCCAGGGCCCTCTCCCTCAAGGAGCGGCCGAAGAGTTCGGCCACGCCCCACTCGGTGACCACGTAGTGCACGTCGGCCCGGGTGGTGACCACCCCTGCCCCCGGCTTGAGGTAGGGAACGATGCGGCTATGCCCCTTGGCCGTGGAGGGAAGGGCGATGATGGGCCTTCCCCCCTCGCTTCTCGCCGCCCCCCGGATGAAATCCAGCTGGCCGCCAAACCCGGAGTAGATGCGGGTGCCGATGGAATCGGCCACCACCTGGCCGGTGAGGTCCACCTCAATGGCGGAGTTGATGGCCACCATCTTCCGGTTCTGGGCGATGACGAAGGGGTCGTTCACGTAGTCGGCGGGGTGGAGCTCAAAGAGGGGGTTGTCGTGGACGAAGCGGTAAAGCCGTTCCGAGCCCAGGACAAAGGTGCCGATGACCTTGCCGGGGTGGAGGGTCTTCCTGGCCCCGGTGATGAGGCCCTTGAGGAAGGCCTCGAGGACGCCATCGGAGATCATCTCCGTGTGGACGCCCAGGTCTTTGCGACCCTCCAGGCTCGCCAAGACGGCGTCGGGGATGGCCCCGATGCCCATCTGCAGGGTGGCCCCGTCCTCTATGAGGCCCGCCACGTGCTCCCCGATTTTCCGCTCCACCTCGCCAAAGCCCTCCCGCTTGAACTCGGGCAGGGGCCAGTCCAGCTCCACGATGGCGGTGAAGCGGGAGACGTGGACGAAGGTGTCCCCCAGGGTGCGGGGCATCCTGGGGTTCACCATGGCGATGACCAGGGGGGCGGCCTCGAGGGCGGCCTTGGTGGCGATGACCTCCACCCCCAAGGAGCAGAAGCCGTGCTCGTCGGGCGGGGAAACCTGGACGATGGCGGCGTCCAGGGGAAGGACCCGGCGCTTGAAGAGCCAGGGCACCTGGTGGAGCATGATGGGCACGTAGTCCGCCCGCCCCTGGTTCACCGCCTCCCTATCGGCGGGGCCCACGAAGAGGGAGCGCCTTCTAAAGTGCCCCTCCATCTCCGGGGAGGCGAAGGGGTCTTCCCCCAGTTGCAGGAGATGGACGAGCTCCACGTCCCTAAGCTCGTCCTTGCGGGCGGCCAGGCCCTTAGGAGAGGGATGGGGGTGGCGGCGTTGCCGGAGACGAAGACCCGCATCCCAGACCGGATCAGGGTCACGGCGTCCTCGGGGGAGGTAAGCTTCTTGCGGTAGCTCATTCTAGGTGGCCTCCTTTCTGGCCCAGGAGGAGGTAGGCCCCCTGGCGAAGGGCGGGGACCTTTAGAGGGTCGTCCCCCATCTGCAGCAGAAAGGGCAGGAGGGTGGCGGTGAGGGCGTGGCTCGCCGTGCGGGGCACCAGGGCGGGGACGTTGGGCAGGCAGAAGTGGGTGACGCCCATCTCCTGGTACAGGCCCACCCGGCTGGTCTCGGCCACGCCCCCCTGGTCGATGGCGAAGTCAGGAGGACGCTGCCCGGGCGCATGCGGAGAGGAGCTCCC
>BBBL01000303.1 GCA_001311545.1 Thermus kawarayensis JCM 12314
CTTCCGAGGCCCTGGCCCGCGAGACGGGGGTGCTTGCGGGGGTGACCTTGGGCTTCTCCCTGGACCCCCGCTGGGCGGCCCTGGAGGCGGAGCGGAGCCGCCAGGCCAGCGCCGACCTCACCCGGATGGTCCTGGGGATGCTCAAGGAGGGGGAGGAGTTCAACTCCTGGATGAGCCGCTCCTGGACCAACCTCCTTTCCGACCAGACCTACGCCCGCGACCCCGCCACCGGGGAGACCTTCCGCCTCTACAAGGAGTCCTTCAACACGGGAACCTTCTGGCGGGACCCCGTCTTTGGCGGGATCCTGGGCACCGTGGAGCGTGGGGGGAAGCTGGAGGAGCTCCTGGGGCAGGCGGGGTGGCGGAGGCTGGAGGAGTCCTTAAGCGGCCTTCCCGGCACCTGGCGGTGAGGCGGGGGGCCCCAGGCAGAACCGAGGCGCGGGCGCTTAGGCAGGGCCCCGCGGGGCCTTGAGGGAAAGGGCCTGCCCCGCCACCAGGAGGTAGGCTTCCTGGGCCCTTTCCGCAAGGAGGGCGTTCACCTTCCCCAGCAGGTCCCGGTAGCGCCGGGCGAGGGGGTTTTCCGGCACGATTCCCATTCCCACCTCGTTGGAGACGGCGATGACCCGCTTGCCGCTTCCCTCCACCGCCCCGAGGAAGCGCCCCGCCTCCTCCAGGGGGTCCAGGCCCTTTTCCATGAGGTTGGACACCCATAGGGTGAGGCAGTCCACCACCACCGTGGGGTGGCGGGCCCGCTCCAAGGCCCCCACCAGGTCCAAGGGCTCCTCCAGGGTCTCCCAGGTGGGGGGGCGTTCCTCCTGGTGGCGCCGGATCCTTTCCGCCATCTCCTCGTCCCGGGCCTGGGCGGTGGCGATGAGGGTGGCGAAGGGGCCGGCGAGGCGCTGGGCGAAGCGGCTTTTGCCGCTCCGTGCCCCCCCTAAGAGGAGGACGAGGCCGGGGGGTGGGGGAGGGTCTACGTGCCCCACCAAGGCTTTCGCTCGGTGGGGGCCCCAAGGAGGTTTTCCTGGGGGCTAAAACCAGGAGCCACCTGGGCCTTGGGGCTTGCCGCGGGGAAGGACCTGCCCGTAAGCCCCAGGGCCCGGTGGAGGGGCTTCAGGTCCAGGTGCGCCTCCAGGCGTCCGCCAGGGCGTCTAGCCCCTCCTCCAGGCTCCTGGCCTCCTTTCCGAAGAGGGCCCGTTGCACCCCGGGGTTTTCCAGGAGACCGTGGAGCCAGGTGGCGAGGAGGGGGCCTTCCTGGTGGAAGAGGGGGAGGCCCTGGCCGTGGTGGATCTCGTACCCCTCCACCTCGAGGCCCTCAAGCCTCGCCCAGTACCCGGAAAGCCCCCGAAGCCGCACCCGCCTCCTCTCCACCGTTTTCTCCCGCGCCATCCGCACCCGGTAGGGAGGAGGCCGAGGCCCGGGAAGTGGCCCTTCTCCTCCACCCCCTCCTCGTCCAGGAGGGCCTCGGCCAGCATCTCCGCCCCGCCGCAGACGGCGAGCACGGGCTTTCCCTCCTCCAGGTGCCTTTGGATCAGGGGGAGGAAGCCCCTGAGCCAGGGGAGGTCCCGCGCCGGGAGGCGGCTTCCCGGGAGGACGAGGAGCTCCGCCCCTTCCGCCTCCCCCGGGCTTTCCGCGTAGCGCACCCGGGCGAGCTCGGAGAGGGGCCAGAACTCGTCCAGGTTGGCCGCGTGGGGGTAGCGGAGGAGGGCCACTTTGGGGCCCTCTTTCCCCTCCAGGCGGTGGCGGAACCCGTCCTCCTCGGGGAGGGCGAGGGGAAGCAAGGGCAGGGTACCCAGGACGGGGAGGCCGGTCCACTCTGCAAGGAGGCGGTAGGCGGGCCTCAAGAGCTCCGGGTCCCCCCGGAACTTGTTGAAGGCGAAGCCAATAAGCCTCCCCCGGTGCTCCCCCAAGAGGGCCCAGGTGCCGTAGAGCGCTCCCAGGGCCCCGCCCTGGTCCACGTCCGCCACCAGGAGGGCCCTGGCCTCCGCCCACTCCGCCGCTTTTAGGTTCGGCAGGTCGGGCCAGAGGTTCCGTTCCACCGGGCTTCCCGCCCCCTCCAGCACCACGAGGTCGTACTCCGTGAGGAGGCCTTCCAGGGCCTCCCGGATGGGGGCCTCGAGGTGGGGCCTCCGCTCCTTCCAGGGGAGCCGGGAAAGCTTGGGTCCACCCTTCCCCACACCACCACCTGGGCGCCCTCTCCCCGAAGGGCTTCACCAGGACGGGGTTCATGCGCACCTCGGGCTCGGCGCCGGCGGCCAGGGCCTGGAGCCACTGGCAGAGGCCATCTCCCCGCCCCGCACCACCCGGGCGTGGTTCGCCATGTTCTGGGCCTTGAAGGGGGCGGCCTTGAGGCCGAGCCTTTTGAAGTGGCGGAGGAGGGCCGCCGTGAAGAGGCTTTTCCCCACCCCGCTTCCCGTGCCCCAGACCGCGAGGGCCTTAGCCTTTCCCAAGGCGCACCTCCACGGCCTTCAGGATGGCCTGGGCGTCCCCCAGGGCCTTCTCGGCCTCCTCCTCCGTGTACGCCTCCTTGGGCGTGAGCCCGGGGAGGGCGTCGGGGTAGCGGGTGGGGATGTAGAGCTTGTCCAGGGCCAGGGCCTGGGGCAGGAG
>BBBL01000304.1 GCA_001311545.1 Thermus kawarayensis JCM 12314
GGTCCCTTCCTCCTCCTGGCCCGGGTGGAGGGGCGGGAGGCGGTGGGCTTCCAGCTGGAGGTGCGCCTCGCCGACCTGGCCCCAGACCTCTCCAGCCTAAAGGCGCTGAGCCCCGCCTACCTTCTGGACTACGACCCCCAAAGCCGCCTCCTCCGCCTGGACATGGCTTTCCCGAAGCCCCTCAAGGACCAGGAGGCCTTCCGCCTGCTCCTCAACCCCGAAAAGCCCCTCACCCCGAGGCTTTCCCCGCAGGTGGTCCTCTACGACAAGGAGGGGAAGCCCTCGGGCCAGGCCCCTTCCCGGGGGAAGCCCTTCGCCGACCTCCTGGGGCTCGCCCAGAACTGGGGCCGGGAGGGGAAGGAGCTTAAGGGGGACCTGGACGGGGACGGCAAGGTGGGGGAGGCGGACCTCAGGCTTCTCGCCCAGGGCTACTTCCCCAAGGTTCAGGCCCCTTCCCCCGAGGCCCCGCCCCCGGGGGAGGGGTCGGGGAAAGGGGGAGCTCCGTGAGGAAGGGAATGGCCGTCCGGCCCTTGCGGCGGTGGGACCTTTCTGCCTGCCTGTCCCTTCGCGCCGCCCTGTGGCCAGAGGGGGGTGCGGACCGGGAGCCTTGACCCCTCCTTGACCCCTCTAGAGCGCCTTACGGATGGCCTCGGCGTCCTCCTCGCGGTAGCCGTAGAGGGTGACCTCCAGGGTGTCCGGGGCCTTCTTGATCTCCTCCAGCATCACCCGGGCCACCGCCTCCACGGGAAGCCCCCCACCCCGGTTCCCAGGAGGGGAAAGGCCAGGGTCTTTAGCCCCAGCTCCACCGCCTTTTCCAGGGCGCTTCGGGTAGCCCGGCGCACCGTCTCCAGGCTTGCGGGCTCGTCCCCCAGGACGGCGGCGTGGATGACGTAGCGCACGGGGAGGTTCCCTGCCCCCGTGACCGCCGCCTCCCCCACCCGGATCCGGCCGATGCGGTCGCACTCCTCCTGGATGGAGGGGCCACCCTTCCTCAGGATGCCCCCGCCACCCCCGCCCCCAGCTTCAGGTAGTTGTTGGCGGCGTTGACCAGGGCGTCCCCCTGGAACTCGGTGATGTCCCCTTGGGCCACGCGGATTCGGGCCATACCCCCATTTTCCTTTACAATGGGCCTGATGTCACGGGATCTTCTGGGCCTCGAGGGGCGGGTCGTGATGGTGACCGGGGCCGGGCGGGGCTTTGGCCGGGCCATCGCCCACGGCTACGGCAGGAACGGGGCCACGGTGGTGGTGGTGGACCCTGACGTGGAACTGGCCACGGGGGTGGCCTCGGAGGTGGAGGCCCTGGGGGCCACGGCCATCCCCATCCGCGGGGACATGAGCGTGGTCTTGGACGTCACCAGCACCTTTGAAAAGGTGGAGGAGCTTTTCGGGCTTTTGGACGGTATCGTCCACGTGACCGCCGCCGAGAGCAAGACCCCCTTCGTGGAGCTTCTGGAAGGGGAGTGGTACGACCTCATGAGCCAGGACGTGAAGAGCAGCCTCTACGTCCTCCAGCAAGGCCTCCGCCACCTGGCCGGGGGCGGGTTCGTCACCCTGGTCCTGCCCCCTGCGGTGCGCATGGAGCCCCATACCCTCTCGGTGCGCAAGGCGGTGGAGGGCCTTATTGAGGGGGCGAGCCGCACCTTTCCCGGGGTGCGGGTGAACGGGGTGGTACCCTCCCGCGACCCCGTGGGGGAAGCCCACGACCAGGCCCTGGTGCGGGCCGCCTTGGGCCTGGGCTCCATGGTCTCCGAGGGGATCCGCGGGGTGGTGCTGGAGGTCCAGCTCCCCGAGCCGCCCCTTTCCCCCGAGGTCTACGAGATGCTACGGGAAGTGCCATGAAGTGCCCCTACTGCGGCCATCCCGACACCCGGGTGGTGGACTCGAGGCCCTCCGATGAGGGGGCCGCCATCCGCAGGAGGCGGGAATGCCCCTCCTGCGGCCGCCGCTTCACCACCTACGAGAGGACCCAGCTGGAGCCCCTCATGGTCATCAAGCGGGATGGCCGCAAAGAGCCCTTCAACCCCGACAAGCTCCTTAGGGGCCTCCTCCTCGCCTGCGAGAAGCGCCCTGTGGACCGGGAGGCCCTGAAGCGCTTCGCCTACACCTTTGAGGACCAGGTGCCTGGTCCCGAGATCCCCTCGGAGGAGATCGGCCTCAAGGCCATGGCCTTCCTTAGGGAGCTGGACCAGGTGGCCTACATCCGCTTCGCCTCGGTCTACCGGGAGTTTGACTCGGTGGAGCGCTTCATTGAGGAGATCCGCTACCTCTTTGGGGTTGACAAGGAGAGGGGGACTTGATAGGATGGCTTTTGCTGCGCGGGCGAAGGCCCAAGCAGGGGGATCTTGAAAAGGGGAGAACGCAAGGTCAAAGCCAAGCGAACCCGACACCCTTTGGGGTGTTTTTGTTGGAGAGTTTGATCCTGGCTCAGGGTGAACGCTGGCGGCGTGCCTAAGACATGCAAGTCGTGCGGGCCGTGGGGTTTTCCCATGGTCAGCGGCGGACGGGTGAGTAACGCGTGGGTGACCTACCTGGAAGAGGGGGACAACCCGGGGAAACCCGGGCTAATCCCCCATGCGGACGCGCCTTTGGGGTGT
>BBBL01000305.1 GCA_001311545.1 Thermus kawarayensis JCM 12314
CCCCCCCCGGAAAGCCTGCCCCAGGCCCCGGAGGAAGGGGAGGTCCCCGAGGAGACCCCGGACGTCCCCCTCCCCGAGCCCGGGGAGGAGGCGGCGAGGCGGAGGCTTTTGGCCTTCCTGGAGGGAGGCTACTTCGCTACGCCGAGGAGCGGGACCGGCTGGATGGGGAGGGAGGCTCGAGGCTCTCCCCCTACTTCGCCCTGGGGGTCCTCTCTCCCCGGGAAGCCGCCTGGGAGGCGGAGAGGCGGGGCGGGAAGGGGCGAGGAAGTGGGTGGCGGAGCTCCTCTGGCGGGACTTCTCCTACCACCTCCTCCACCACTTCCCCGAGATGGCGGAAAAGCCCCTGGACCCCCGCTTCGCGGACTTCCCCTGGAGGGAGGACCCGGAGCTCTTCCGAGCCTGGTACGAGGGGAGGACGGGAATCCCCCTGGTGGACGCCGCCATGCGGGAGCTCCACGCCACGGGCTTCCTCTCCAACCGGGCGCGGATGGTGGCGGCCCAGTTGGCGGTGAAGTACCTCCTTCTTCCGTGGAAGAAATGCGAGGAATCCTTCCGCCACCTCCTCCTGGACGGGGACCGGGCGGTGAACCTCCAAGGATGGCAGTGGGCCGGGGGCCTGGGGGTGGACGCCGCCCCTACTTCCGCCTCTTCAACCCCATCCTGCAGGGGGAAAGGCACGACCCCCAAAGGACCTGGCTTCGCCGCTGGGCCCCCGAGTACCCCTCCTACGCCCCCAAGAACCCCGTGGTGGACCTGGAGGCGGCGAGGCGGCGCTACCTGGCCCTGGTAGCCCGGGACACGCTTCCCCCGGGGAGCCCGGGGTAGGGTGGGGGCATGTTCAGGGTGCGCGACCCCCAAAAGACCCTGCGGCAGATCACCCTCTTCCGCTACGCCATGGCCCTCCTCTTCCTGGGGCTCGCCCTCTTCCGCCCGGAGAAGCCCCTCCTCTTGGGCCTCGCCCTCCTGGCCTTCCTCATGGCCCGCTCGGGGTACTGCCCCCTGGTGCGCAAGTAGGATAGCCCCATGGAGAGGCTCTCCCCCAAGGAGGCCCTTCCCTACCTAAAGCGCCTCCGGGAAGACCCCCTTTCCGTCCTCCTGGAGTGGGGCCGGGCCCATCCCAGGCTCCTCCTCCCCCTGCCCGGTTTCCCCCTGGCCCTGGTCTTGGACCCCGAGGGGGTGGAGGGGGTCCTCCTGGCGGAGGGCCTCACCAAGGACACCTTCCAGTACCGGGCCCTCTCCCGCCTCACGGGGCGGGGCCTCCTCACCGACTGGGGGGAAAGCTGGAAGGAGGCGCGCAAGGCCCTCAAAGACTCCTTCCTGCCCAAGGGCGTGCGGGCCTACCGGGAGGCCATGGAGGAGGAGGCCGAGGCCTTCTTCCGGGACTGGGGGGAGGAGGAGAGGGACCTGGACCGGGAGATGCTGGCCCTCTCCTTGAGGATTCTGGGGAGGGCCCTCTTCGGAAAGCCCCTCCCCGAGAGGCTCGCCGAACTCTCCCTGAGGGCCCTGGACCGGATCATGGCCCGGACCCGTAGCCCCCTCGCCCTCTTGGACCTCCCCGGGGAGGCCCGCTTCCGAAAGGACCGGGCCGCCCTCTACCAGGAAGCGGAGGGCCTGACGGCCCACCCGCCCTTAAGCCGCCTCCCCCGGGAAAGGGCCCTGAGGGAGGCCGTGACCCTCCTGGTGGCGGGGCACGAAACGGTGGCCAGCGCCCTCACCTGGTCCCTCCTCCTCCTCTCCCACCGCTCGGACTGGCAGGAGCGGGTGGCCGAGAGCGAGGAGGCGGCCCTCGCCGCCTTCCAGGAGGCCCTGAGGCTCTACCCCCCGGCCTGGATCCTCACGCGGAAAGCCGAGGCCCCCTTCCCCCTGGGAAGGGAGGTCCTACCCCGGGGGACCACCCTGGTCCTCTCCCCTTACGTGACCCAGAGGCTCTCCTTCCCCGAGGGGGAGGCCTTCCGGCCCGAGCGCTTCCTGGAGGAGAGGGGAACCCCCTCCGGGCGCTACTTCCCCTTCGGCCTGGGAAAGAGGCTCTGCCTGGGTCGGGACTTCGCCCTCCTCGAGGGCCCCATCGTCCTCAGGGCCTTCTTCCGCCGCCTCCGCTTAGACCCCCTCCCCTTCCCCAGTCCTGGCCCAGGTGACCCTGAGGCCCGAGGGGGGGCTCCCCGCCCGGGCCCGCCCCCGGAAGGAGGCGAGGGCATGACGTATCTGGAGTTCCACCTGATCTTTCTCCTCCCGCCCCTCTTCCTACTCCTCCTCACCGGGCCTCCCCGGGCCTCGAGGCTCGGGGCCTACCTCCTCATGCCCTTCATCGCCTTCCTCTACACCACCCCCTGGGACAACTACCTGGTGTGGAAGGGGGTTTGGGGCTACCCGGAAGGCGGGTCCTCCTCCGCCTGGGCTACGTGCCCCTGGAGGAATACCTCTTCTTCCTCCTCCAGCCCCTCCTCACCGGGGCCTTCCTCCACCGGGTAGCCCAGGACCCACCCCCCAGGGTCCGGGCCTCGCCCGGGTGGTGGGCGGAGGGGGGGTGGCTCCTCGTGGCCGCCCTGGGGGTCCTCCTGGTGGCCCTGGGGGAGGGGATACCTCTACCTGGGGCTCATCCTGG
>BBBL01000306.1 GCA_001311545.1 Thermus kawarayensis JCM 12314
CCTAGGGGCATGGAGGAAGCGCCTCTTGCCTCTCTCCTGAGAGCCGCGGGGGCGCCTAGGTGTCCGGCTCCTCGGCCGGGGCAGGGGGCATCTCCACCGTGGCCTCGAGGGGATACCCGGCGTAGGTGCGCCGCCCCCCCATGGTCCTTTCCAGCACCTCCCGCCACTCCGGGAGGTTCAGGAAACGGTCGGCCTGGTTGCGAAGCTCCAGGTCGGCGAGCTCATGGAGCCCCAGGAGGTAGAGTTCCTTGCCCAGGGCCCTTAGGGCTTGGAAGGTGTGCACCAGGTCCCCGGAGCCGCTGGCCACGATGGCCCGGTCCCAACGGGGGGCGGTGGTGAGGAGGTCCGTGGCCATCATGGCCTCAAAGCGGGCCTCTCCCCGCACCAGGCGGCTCCGCACCGTGTAGCCCATGAAGACCAGGGCGTCGATGAAGCGTTGCTGGCGTTCGTCCTCGGGGTCGGTGATGGGCACGTAGTAGAAGGCGTTGTAAAGCTGCTCGGGGGTGGCGAACTGGGTGATCACCCGCCGGTGGTCCACGTTCCAGCCCAGGCGCTTGGCCGCCTGGTACATGAAGGACCCATCAATGAAAAGGGCAACCCGCATATGCCCCCATCTTAAGGAACCCTCTGCCTTTTCGCCAGGGAGGGAGAGGAAAGGCCGCCTCCCTCCGGGGCAGGCCTTTCCCTTAGGCGGGGGCCTTCTCCTCGCTCTTCTCCGAGGAGTGGCCGGGGTTTACCTTCAGGGCGGGGTTGGCGTAGGCGGCGGCGTGGTTGGCGGCGATGGCCGCTTCCCCGAAGCCCAAGACGATGAGGGGGAGCTTCCCAGGGTAGGTGACGATGTCCCCGCAGGCGTAAACCCCAGGGAGGCTGGTGGCCATGGTGGTGTCCACCTTGATCTTGTTCTTCTCCAGCTCCAACCCCCAGTTGGCCAAGGGGCCGAGCTTGGTGAGGTAGCCGGCAAGGATCAGCACGGCGTCCACCTCCAGCTCCACCTCCTCCTGGGTCTGGTTCTGGAAGATCACCGCCTTCCTCACCCAGGCCTCCCCCTCTATGCGCCGGACCTCGTAAGGGGTGAGGACGCGGAGGCGCTCCTCCTCATGGGCCTTCATGAGCTCCTTGACGCTGGCCTCGTGGGCCCGGAACTGGGGCCTGCGGTGGATGAGAGTAATCTCCTGGGCGGTGCCCAGGAGGTTTAAGGCCCAGTCCACGGCGCTATCCCCCCCGCCCACGATGAGGACCCGCTTTCCCTGGAACTCCGCCTTGCTTCTCACGGCGTAGTAGACGCCCTTCCCCTCGAGCTCCCTCTCCCCCGGGGCCCCCAGGCGCCGGGGTTCAAAGGCCCCCACCCCAGCGGCGATGATCACCGCCTTGGCGGTGAAGGTGTTCCCCAAGGAGGTGGTCACCCGGAAGAGGTCCCCTTCCTTGGAGAGGGTTTCCGCCCGCTCCCCCAGGTTGTAGAGGGGGTTGAAGGGGGCTACCTGCTCCACCAGGCCCTTCACCAGGTCCTTGGCGTAAACCTTGGGAAAGCCGCCACGTCATAGATGTACTTTTCCGGGTAGAGGGCCGATAACTGCCCCCCGGGCTCGGGCAAGGGATCCAGGAAGCGGAAGGAAAGTCCCCGCATGCCCACGTAGAACCCCGCGAAAAGCCCCGCGGGCCCGGCCGCCGATGATGATCACGTCCGTGTGCTCCATGGCCCTACCTCTTCCCGCATTCTAAAGGCTCCTTCTTGGCCGAAGGGAACGGGGTCCTCTTAAAGGGACAAACCTCACGGCCCGGGATGGCCGGCTTCACCCCACCCGGAGGACCACCTTGCCGAAGACCCGCCTCTCCTCCAGGAGGCGGTGGCCCTCGGCGGCCTCCTCCAGGGGGAGGATCCGGCCCACCACGGGCTTAAGCCGCCCGTCCTCCACCAGGCGCAGGATGGGGAAGAGGCGGCTTTTGGAGGCCATGGTGGAGCCCAGGATGGAGAGCTGGCGGAAGAAGACGTGGGCGAAGGGCAGGGTGCCCTCGTACCCCGAGGAGGCCCCGGCGATGGCGATCCGGCCCCCGTTGGCGGTGGCCCGGATGACCCCTTCAAAGTACAGGGCCCCGGTGTGGTCCACCACCTTGTCGGCTCCCTTGCCCCCGGTAAGGCGGCGTACCTCCTTGGGCCAGTCGGGGTGGGTGTAGTTCACCACCTCGTCCGCCCCCAGCTCCCGGGCCTTCCTTAACTTCTCCTCGGAGCCTGCGGTGGCGATGACCCGCCCCCCGAAGAGCTTGGCGATCTGGATGGCGGCCACGCTGACCCCGCTTCCCGCGGCCATCACCAAGACATCGTCCCCCGGCCGTACCCCTAGCTTATCCACCACCATCTGCCAGGCGGTGAGGAAGGTGAGGGGGATGGCGGCGGCCTCCTCAAAGGAGAGGTTCTTGGGCTTGGGCAGGAGGTTGACCTCGGGGACCACCAGGTACTCGGCGTAGGCGCCAAAGCGGTGCTCCCCCAGGATCTCGTAGTGGGGGCAGAGGTTGTCCTCGCCGGCCAGGCACCGCTGGCAGCGCCCGCAGGAAAGCCCGGGGTTCACCACCACCTCGTCCCCCGGGGCGAAGGCGGTGACCCCCGG
>BBBL01000307.1 GCA_001311545.1 Thermus kawarayensis JCM 12314
GGCCCTCGCCCCCACGTGGGCCACCAGGCCCTGGGCCACCCGGGGAACCTCCCCCAGGGGGATGGGAGGAAGGACCTCGGGGATCCGCACCCTTCCCGACTGCTTGGCGGCCTCGAGGGCGATGGCCCTGAGGCGCCCGAGCTTCCCCTCCCCCATCTCCTTGGGGACGGAGTGCCGGGTGGTGAGGGGCTGGATCCGGGTGGCCCCGAGCTCCGTGGCGGCGCGCACCACCTCGGCGAGCTTATCCCCCTTGAGGAGGGCCATGTAGAGGACCACCTCCACCCCCACCTCCCTCTCGGGCCTCCGCTCCTCCAGGAGACGGTAACGCAGGGGAGGACCCAGGTCCACCACCTCGGCCAGGGCCTCCCTCTCCCCGTCAAAGACGGTGAACCGGTCCCCCACCCGGGCCCTTAGGACCTCCACCAGGTGGCGGCTCTCCTCCAGGGAAAGGACCCCGGTAAGCCCTGGGCTATAGGCGCGGTGGGGGCGCACGCTACCTCCGATAGACCAAAAGGGCCCACTCCCCCTCCCCCTCCTCCTCCAGGGGGCCAAAGCCCGCCCCGGCCATGGCCTCCCGGACCAGGGGGGCCTTCTCCCACAGAACCCCGGTGAGGAGGAGCCGCCCCCCCGGGGCCAGGGCCTCGGCGTAGCGGGGGGCGAACTCCGCGTGGAGCTCGGCGAAGAGGTTGGCCACCACCAGGGAAAAGGGCCCGTGGGGAAGGGCCTCTTCCAGGCTCCCCAGGAGGAAGCGGGGAAAGACCCCGTTGGCCCGGGCGTGGCCTCCGCCTGGGGGAGCACGGCGGGGTCAACGTCCACCCCCAGGGCTTCTCCCCCCAGCTTGGAGGCGGCGATGGCCAGGATCCCGCTCCCCGTGCCCAGGTCCAGAACCCTTTCCCCGGGGCGGAGATGGCGGGCGAGGGCCCTGAGGGCCAGGCGGGTGGTCTCGTGGTGCCCGGTGCCGAAGGCCATCCCGGGCTCAATGACCAGGGGGATTTCCGGCCCTTCCCAGGCGTGCCAGGGGGCGAGGACCACGAAGGGCGGGGCCAGGGCGGGCTTCAAGTCCCGCCGCCATGCCTCCAGCCAGTCCTCTTCGGAAAGCTCCTCCCAGACCCCCCCGTAGGGGAGGTCCAGGGGGGCGGGGAAGTAGGCCCAGACCTCCCCTTCCCGCTCCCAAAGCCCCCGCGCCCCCTGGGCGAAAAGCTCGGGCACCAGGGGGTCCAGCTCCCAAGGGGTACCCTTCAGACGGTAAACCCACACCCCGTCATTCTACCCGGTACCGGCAGCAGCTTCCCCCGCTGGCGATGCGCTCCTCCCGCACCAGAGGCAGGCCTAAAAGCTCCTGGTAAGCCAAAAGCTCGCTCTCGCAAAGGACCTCGTGGTCCCGGGAGAGGGCGAGTTTGGGGCAACGCCTCTGGCAGAGATAAAGGTGCCCCCCCTCCTCCACCACCTCCGCCTCGTAGCCCTGCTCCCTGAGAAAGGCCGCCAGGCGCAAGAGGCGTTCCCGCAAGGGAAGGTCCTCCCGGGCCAGGGGGGCGAGGAGGGCCCGGTGCCTCTCCAGAAGGAGCCCCATCACCCCTTCCCGCCCCAGGGCCTTCTCCAGGCCCTGGAGCACGTCCCCGCACAAAGTGGCGTAAGGGCTTTCCTCATCCCGGGCCCGGTAAAGCCGGTAGGGACGGCCCCGCCCCGGGCACTTCTTCACCTCCGAGCGCACCAGGCCCCGGGCCTCCAGGTCCTGCAGGTGCTTGAGGGCCGCAGCCCGGCTCACCCCCAAGGCCGAAGCCACCTCCTTGGTGGTGAGGGGCTTGGCCCGGAGGAGGTCCAGAACCTTTTCCTTGGTGCCTTCCAGAAGAAGGGCCATGCCTAGGCCATGGGCAAGGGCAGGAAGGTCTGCACGCTCAAGGCCGCCGCCAGCTCCCGGGCCGCCCTCAGGAAGGCCTGGGCCTCCGTCCCCTCCGGGTCGGCCACCAGGATGGGCACGCCCCGGTCGCCGCTTTCCCTAAGGGGAAGGGTCAGGGGGATCTCCCCGAGGAAGCGGGTCTTGAGCTTTTCCGCAAGCCTCCTCCCGCCCCCTTCCCCGAAGATGGGGGTGGGCTTGCCGCAGTGGGGGCAGAGGAAGGCGCTCATGTTCTCCAGAACGCCCAGGAGGGGCACCTGGACCTTCTTGAACATGTCCGCCGCCCGCTCGGCGTCAATGAGGGCCACCTCCTGGGGGGTGGTGACGATGACCCGCCCGAGACCCGGGTGAGCTGGGTGAGGGAGAGCTGCACGTCCCCGGTCCCCGGGGGAAGGTCCACCACCAGGTAGTCCAGCTCCCCCCAGGCCACCTCCTCCAGGAACTGGCGGATGGTGCCGTGGAGGATGGGCCCCCGCCAGATCATGGCCTGCCCCGGGGGCACGATGTTGGCCAAGGAGAGCACCCGGATCCCGTGGCGCTCCAGGGGAAGGATCCTGCGGCTCTGGTCCACCTTGAGCCGTTCCCCCTCGAGGCCAAACATCTTCGCCTGGCTGGGCCCGTAAAGGTCGGCGTCCAGAAGCCCCACCCGGGCCCCTTCCCGGCTTAGGGCCAGGGCCAGGTTAGCGGCCACGGTGCTCTTCCCC
>BBBL01000308.1 GCA_001311545.1 Thermus kawarayensis JCM 12314
GGCCCGCGGGGTGAGGGGCACCCACCTCCTCCTGGAACCGGAGGCGGGCCTTCCCGCCGAGGCGTCCCCCCCCACCTTCCCCGGCCTCCTTCCCGAAGAACCCGTGCAGCCGGCCTTTTCCCTCTGGCTGGACCTTACCCAAGGGGAGGAGGCCCTTCTTAGAGGCATGAAGGAGATGCACCGGAGAAACGCCAGGCTGGCCCTCAAGCGGGTGGAGCTCTTGGTGGAGGGCGAGGAGGCCTTCTCAGACTTCTTCCGCCTCTTTGAGGAAACCAACCGGCGGGCCAAGCTTCTGCAGCATTCCGAGGCCTACTATCGGGCGGTCCTAAAGGAGATGAACCAGCCTTTGGGGGAGGCCTTCCTCGCCGTGGCCCGCAAGGAGGGAGAGGCCCTGGCCGCCGGGCTCTTCGTGGCCTTCGCCGGCAAGGTGGACTACCTCTATGGGGGAAGTAGCCGGAAGCACCCCGAGGCCAAGGCCCCCATGGGGATGCACCTGGCCGCCATCCGCCATGGCCTTGCCCGGGGGTACCGGGTCTACGACCTCTGGGGGGTGCCGCAAAACCCCGAGGGGAGCCATGCCGAGGGGATCTGGCGCTTCAAGGAGGGGTTTGGGGGCAGGAGGGTGCGCTTTCCCGCCTACGCCCTGCCCCTCTCCCCCCTCTACCGCCCCTTGAGGGCCCTTCTCCGGTTGCGGAAGACCTGGGTGAACCTCCGGGTGCGGGGAAACCCCAGGGACGTGCTGGGGTAACCGCCCGCCTGGGCCTAGGCCACGGCGGGGTACTTAAACGGGGAATCATCTTTCTCAAGGTGGCTCGGATAAGGTAGGGGCGTGGGGCGCTGGCTTGTGCTCCTCCTGGCCCTGGCGGTGGTCCTAGGGTTTTTCCTCCTCCGTCCCCCTGGGGGTCCGAGGGAGGAGGCGGGGGTCCGGCTCCAGGGCGTGGCCTTCGCCCTCTTCCCGGAGGAGGAGGGGGTGGAGTGGCGCTTTCTGGCGGAGGAGATGGTGGAGGAGGGCGGGGTCTTCCGCATCCGCGGGGGGATTTCCGGGGCCCGGTACGTGGAGGGCAGGCTGGACCTGCGCCTCTTTGCCCCGGAGGTGGTGGTGGAGCCCGGGGACAACCTCCGCCTGCCTACGCCCGGGTGGAGATCCTCCAGGGTTGCTACCGCTTGGAGCTTTCCGCCCCGGGTAAGGGGGAGGTGCTCATTCGGCAGAAGGAGGGGTTCCAGGCGCCCTGGGTGCGGATAGAGGCCCCGAACCTCCGGGGGGAGGCTTGGGAGTTTCGCTCGGACTTCGCCCTGCAGAGGATGGAAGCGGCCCACCCCCGCTTTTCCTTCCCCGCAGGGGGCAGCTTTGGACCTTGCACCGTGGAGGGAGGACGTTCATGAGGAGATGGGGATGGCTTTTGGTTTTGGGGCTGGCTTTGGCGGCCGCCAACGTGCGGGTGATCCAGGTGGAAGGTGGTCGGCTCTCCGGGGATCTTCGCTATGGGCCTGGACCTTTGAGGGGGGGTTAAGGGCCGGGTCAAGGACCTCACCATCGAGGCCCCCAGGGCTACCCTCACCGCTCCCAAGGGCAAGACCATGCAGGAGGCGGAAGGGGAGCGGGAGGCCCGCTTTGAGGGGGGCGTGGTGGTGCGCCGGGGCCGGGTGGAGGCCAGGGGGCCCCTCTTGGTCTACCGGGAGAAGACCGGGGAAGGGGAGCTTGTTGGCCCTGCCACATGCGCCAGGAACCCAAGCCGGGGGAGGACCCCGTGGAGGTGGAGGGAAGCCGCATGACCTTCCAGGTGGACACGGATACCTCCACCAGCGAAAACGCCCTGCTGCGTAGCGGCCAGCAGGAGGGCCGGGCAGGCCTGGTCTACTACGAGGAGGAAAGGGGCCTGGCCGTCTTCTCCGATCCCAAGGAGGTGGTCCTGGTCCGCAAGCGCAAGGACGGGGACCTCAGGATCCTGGCCAAGGAGGTGCGAAGCCTCACCGGCCCCAGAAAGCTCATCGCCACGGGTGGGGTGCGGCTCCAGGACGGGGACTTGGTGACCACCGGGGAAAGCCTTTACTACGACGACACCACCGGCGAGGCCATCGTTTTGGGGAAGCCTGCGGTGAGCGAGAACAAGAAGGAGGGCTTCCGGCTTTCCGGCTCCACCCTGCTTCACAACGTGAACCGCCACCAGGTCCGGGTCTACGGCCAGGCCTTCCGCCTGCCTTGGGGGACTTCAAGAAGCTCGGGGAGAGTAGGTGCTCGGGCTTAGGCCCCTTTTCCTCGCCCTTCTTGGCCTCGCCCTCGCCCTGGCCCAGGAGGTCTACCGCCCGGAGGTGGAGCTCGTCCGCAAGGACAAGAAGGTGGTGGCCTGGGTTTCGGGGGAGGAGGGGAGCCTTTTCTACGCCGACTACGGGGACCTGTATTCGGGCGAGCTCCGCTCCTTGGCGCCGGACCGGGTGCAGGTGGGGGATCGCACCTTCTACCGCGATGCCGGGAGTGCGGTGGAGGAGGGGTTGAAGCCGGGGGAGCGGGTGGAGGCGGCCTACAACCGGGACCTGGAGCGGGAGGGCCTTCCTTACCTCATGCGCCTGAGGCGGGCGGGGGAGGGAAGGG
>BBBL01000309.1 GCA_001311545.1 Thermus kawarayensis JCM 12314
CCCGCGCCTCGGCCCGGCGAAGCTCCGCTTCCAGCCTGGCCCCCCCTCTGGGCCAGCTCGTGGGCCCGCACCCCCTCCTGGGCCAAGAGGAAAAGCGCATGAACCAGGC
Source organism: Thermus kawarayensis JCM 12314 (assembly GCA_001311545.1). The sequence goes on from BBBL01000309.1 coordinate 110, forward strand.
CCAGGGCGAAGACCAGGTGGAGGAGGCGGTAGATGGGGCGCTCCACGGTGGGGGCATTATACCCCACAAACCCCCTTGCGAAAAACGAGGATTCTTTCTAAAATAAAAGGAAAGGGCAGGAAAGCCAAGGGTGCAGAAAAAGCCCGTGAAGGGAAAAAGTTATCAGTTTACTTCATTGAGAGTCCTCTGCATGTTGCATCTGCACACCGCCTGTGTATACTGGAACTGAAAGGAAGGAGGAGCCATGCCAAGGACCAAGGAAAAGGAGAACTACCGGGCGCGGCTAAAGGCGGTGGGGCTGCGGCACACCCTGCCCAGGGAGCGGATCTTGAGCTACCTGGACCGCAAGAACGTCCACCCCACCCCGGAGGAGCTCTACCAGGGCCTGAAGAAGCGGGGCTACGACATCGGCCTCTCCACCGTTTACCTGAACCTGCACGTCCTCAGGGAGCACGGCCTCCTCTACGAGTTCAAGGACCCCAAGGGCTACACCCGTTACGACGGCTACAACGAGCCCCACGTGCACCTGGTCTGCCTCTCCTGCGGCAAGGTGGAGGACCTGCTCCTTAAGAACCTCCCCGAGCTGGACGTGAACCCCGCCATGCAGGCGGCGGCCGAGCGCACGGGCTGGGCCCTGGAGGCTTCCGCCTGGAGTTCCGGGGGAAGTGCCCGAACTGCCAGAAGTAGCCGCCTAGGCCTGAGGCCCGGGAAAACCCCCGGGCCCTCTTTGGCGATCCCCTCCCGGGCCCCCATGCCGGCCCAAGCCAGCGTGGGGTGGTATCACAGGGCCTCCGCCACCTTTAGGATGGTGCGCACGCCGAAGCCCGTCCCCCCTTCGGGGCCCAGGGCGTGGGCCTTCCGGGCGAAGGCGGGCCCGGCGATGTCCAGGTGGACGAGGGGCACCTTCACGAACTCCGCCAAAAAGAGGGCGGCGGTGATGGCCCCGCCGTAGCGGTCCCCCACGTTCTTAAGGTCGGCCACGGGGCTTTTCAGCTTCTCCCGGTAGGCCTTCTCCAGGGGCATGGGCCAGACCCTCTCCCCGGCCTCCCGGGCGGCCTCCTCTACCCTCCTGCCCCAGGCCTCCTGGGTGGCGAAGAGGGCCGCCACCTCCTCCCCCAGGGCCACCACAGCGGCCCCCGTGAGGGTGGAAAGCTCCAGGATCCGCTCCGCCCCCTCCCTTTCGGCGTAGGCCAGGGCGTCCGCCAGGGTGAGGCGGCCCTCGCGTCGGTGTTCATCACCTCCACGGTCTTGCCGGAAAGGGTCTTGAGCACATCCCCCACCCGGTAGGCCCTCCCGGAGATGAGGTTCTCGCAGGCGGCGATGTAGCCCCTCAGTTCCACGGGGAGGCCCAAAAGGGCCGCGGCCTTGAAGGCCCCAAGCACCGCCGCCGCCCCCGCCATGTCCCCCTTCATGGTGGTCATGCCCTCCGTGGGCTTCAGGGAGTAGCCGCCCGAGTCAAAGGTGAGGCCCTTGCCCACCAGGTCCAGCCGGGCCCTGGCCCCTTCTTTGGAGTAGCGGAGCTTGATGAAGCGGGGCGGGTTCTCCGAGCCCTGGGCCACGGCGAGGAAGGCCCCCATGCCCAGCTCGGCGATGGCCTTCTCGTCCAGAACCTCTACCTCTACGCCCAAGGCCTCCAGCTCCCGGGCCCGCTCCGCCAGGGCCTCGGGGGTGAGGAGGTTCGGGGGCTCGTTCACCAGGTCCCGGGCCAGGTAGACCCCTTCCGCCACCTTCCTCGCCCGTTCCAAAACCCCCTCCGGCACCCGGGAGGTGGAGGGCGAGGGCCTTCTCCTCCCTGGCCGTCTTGTGGCGTTCAAAGCGGTAGGCCCCGAGGAATAGCCCCTCCGCCAGGGCGTAAGGGTCCTCCAAGGGCTCCACCAGGGCCTCGGGAAAGGCGAGCTTGAGGAGGGCCTGGGCAAGCCTTCCCCCGCTTTCCCGGGGGTCCTCTCCCCGGGCGAAGAGGAGGACGTGCCCCTGGGGGGTGGCCAAAAGCAGGCTTTCCCCCTCCTTCTTCAGGCCCGCGCCCTCCAGGGCCCGGCGGAGGCTCCCGCCCAGCTGGGCGTCCAGGGCCTCCCCTTGGGGAAGGAGGGCGCCTTCCCGTACCCACACCACCTTCAAGGGCGCTTGCGCCTCGGCCAGGGTCTTGGGGCTAGGGATGAGGGTGATCACGCCCGGTTTATACCACACCCCTGTGGCAGAATGAAAAGGATGCGGCCCCTTCTCTTCTTGGCCAAAACGGTCGCCCTGGGGGGAGCGGCGGCCCTCGAGGGCGTGATGATGAAGTCCCCCCAGGCCTGGGCCCTGGCGGTGCGCCTGCCGGGTGGCCAGATCCACGTGGAGCGCCACGAGGAAAGGGCCCTCACCGAGCGCTACCCCTGGACGAGGCTCCCTCTCCTCCGGGGGTGGTGGCCCTCTTTGACGCCCTAAGCGTGAGCTACCGGGCCCTGGCGAGGAGCGCCGAGCTCGCA
>BBBL01000310.1 GCA_001311545.1 Thermus kawarayensis JCM 12314
CCCCGGCCCGTGGGGGGAGGCCCCCGCCGTCCCCAGGCCCCCCTTCTTCGGGGTGCGGGTGGAGGAGGGCCTGGACCTGGCCACCATCGCCCACTACGTGAACAAGCTCGCCCTCTACCGGGGCCAGTGGGGGTACAGCCGGAAAGGCCTTTCCCGGGAGGCCTGGCAGGCCCTGGTGGAGCGGGAGGCGGAGCCTGTCTTCCAGAGGCTTCTCAAGGAGGCCCGGGAGGAGGGGTGCTTACGCCCAGGGTCCTCTACGGCTTCTTCCCCGCGGCCCGGGAGGGGGAGGAGCTTCTCGTCTTCTCCCCGGAGACGGGGGCGGTGCTGGAGCGCTTCCGCTTCCCCCGGCAGAAGGGCGGGGGGCTGAGCCTCGTGGACTACTTCCGCCCCCGCTTCGCCGAAGCCCTGGGGGACGAGGAGGCCTGGATGCCTCCCGAGGCCTTCCGGAGGGGGGCGCGGGACGTCCTTGGGGTCCAGCTGGTTACCATGGGGGAGGCCCCTTCCCGAAAGGCCAAGGCCCTCTTTGAGGCCGGGGCCTACCAGGACTACCTCTTCCTCCACGGCTTCAGCGTGGAGATGACCGAGGCCCTGGCGGAGTACTGGCACAAGAGGATGCGGCAGATGTGGGGATCGCCCACGAGGACGCCACCGACCTCCGCAAGCTCCTCCAGCAGGGCTACCAGGGGGCCCGCTACTCCTTCGGCTACCCCGCCTGCCCGGACCTCGCCGACCAGGCCAAGCTGGACCGGCTCATGGGCTTCCACCGGTGGGGGTGCGCCTCACGGAGAGCTTCCAGCTGGACCCCGAGCACGCCACCAGCGCCCTCGTGGTGCACCACCCCGAGGCCCGCTACTTCAGCGTGGACTAGAATGGCCCTATGGGCGAGGCGGCGAAGGTCTTGGAGCTTCTGGACGCCGAGGCTACTTGGCCCTGGAGGAGAAGTCCCCGGTGCGCCACGAGCTTCTGGAGGGCGTGCCCTACGCCATGGCGGGGGCCACGGAGGCCCATAACCTCATCGTGGGCAACCTCTTTTACGGTCTCCGTCCTCACGCCCGGGCCAAGGGGTGCAGGCTCTTCCTTTCGGACATGAAGCTCAAGGTCTCCTCCCGCACCTTTTACTACCCCGACCTCATGGTGGTGCGCGCGGAAGACCCCCACCCCTTCTACAAGGAGCGCCCCTGCCTGGTGATAGAGGTGCTTTCCGATGGCACCGAGGCCATAGACCGCAGGGAGAAGCTCTGGCGCTACCGGGAACTCCCAAGCCTCCAGGGCTACCTCCTGGTGGACTCCCGGGAGAGGCGGGTGGAGGGCTACTTCCGCCAGGGGGGGAGCTGGCTCTACCGCCTGTGGGAGGGGGAAGGGGAGGTGGAGGTGCCCTGCTTAGGGGCGGGGCTGAGCCTGGAAGCCATTTACGAGGGGGTGGAGGTTTAGGCGCTCCCGCACACCCATCGGCATAGCCGCGCCCGAAGGCGGCCGAAGCGTTCGGGGCTCAACTTCCCCAGGCTTCCAAGGAGCAGGCCTTTGTCCACTACAGCGAGACGGCCGATTCGTACTACGCTACTGCGCTTGAGGCCCGTTTCGGCAAAATCGGGGTCTGTTTCCAGAATGACTTCATCCAGCCCGGCAATAGCCTGATCCAGTTGGCTGGATACCATGGCTACGAGCCAGTCTTCGTATTGACCGGGAGTGGAAGCGAGAAGAAGGACGGGCCGTAGCTTTCCGGGTGAAAGGTCGGTGTGGGGGAAGCGGAGGAGGGCGAGGGTTCCGGGGCTCACCAGCGCTCCTTTAGGTCTTCCTCGGTGTAGTCCTCCTCCGGGAGGCCCCATATCGCCTGGGCCAAGCTGAAGGTCTGCCAGGCCAGCTCTTCGCCCCGCTTCTTTTCCAGGAGAAAGCGAGCGAAGTCCGCCACCTCTTTTTGGAGCGGTTCGGGCATTTGTTCCAGCAGGGCCAGAATCTCTTGCTTTACTGCCATATCGCCTGTATTTTAACCCCGCCTAGCGCTAGAACCCGTAATAGGCCTCGGAGAGGTCCAGGTAGCTTTCTAGGCACAGTGGGGCTGGATGGCCCTCCTCCGCCTCCCGGTACGCCCAGCCCTCTCCCCCCCCGGTAGTAGCCGAAGGGTTGTGCCGGTCGCCCGCCCCGGCCACGGCGTGGGGGAAGCCCTCCACCAGCTCGTGCTTCACCGGGGCCTCCCGCTCCAGGGCCAGGTACTCCTCCAGGGTGAGGGGCCGCACCGCCTTGGCCGCGCCCATGGCTAGAGTTTACCGCCAAAGGGTGGGCGGAGTCCTGCCCCGCACCGCCCAGGGGCTCAGCGGAGGAAGGTGAGGACGGCGAGGGCCGCCGCCAGGGCGGTGAAGTAGAGCATGAGCTTGTTGAAGGCGGTGTTGATCTCCGCCTTCACCTCCTGGCGGAGGCCCGCCATCTCCTGCCGTAGGCTTTGGATTTCCCCGCGCAGCTCGGTGGTCTCCGCCTTCACTTCCTGCCGCAGGCTCTGGATTTCCGCCTTCACTTCCTGCCGCAGGCCGTTGAACTTTTCCTCCATCTCGCGGCGCAGGCTCCGATCTCCG
>BBBL01000311.1 GCA_001311545.1 Thermus kawarayensis JCM 12314
TGGCCGCCTTTCGCGTGGCCGAGGCCTGGGGCAAGGCCCTGGGGGCGGAGGTCTTGGGCCTCCACCTGGTGAGCGGGGAAGGGGGGTGCTGCTTCCCCACCTACCTGGACCCGGCGAGGCTTTCCGCCCGGGAGGTCCTGGAGAGGGCCAGGGCCCACCTGGAAGGCCTCCTTCGGGCCACCGGGGCGGTGGAGGTCTTCTGGGGGGAGGAGGAAATGGACCTCCTGCGCCTCGCCGAGGACCGCGGGGCCGACCTCCTGGCGCTGGGTTCCAAGGCCAAAAGCTCCTGGCGCCACCGCCTGGGGCGGATGGTGGAGGTCCTCGCCCTGCGGAGCGCCCTGCCCCTTTTGGTGGTCCCGGAGGCCGCGGTCTGGTAAGGTGGGCCCATGCGCCACGGGCCCGGCTGGTTCCTCGCCCTTTCCGCCTACTGGTTCGCCACCAGCCTCAAATGGTTCCTGGTCCTTCTGGTCCTCCTCCCGGCCAAGGTGGCCGAGCTTTCCCCTCCGGAGGAAAAGGCCACCCGCCTCGGCTTCCTCTTCGGCCTGGGGGCGGTGATGGCCATCCTGGGCCCGCCCACCATGGGCTACCTTTCCGACCGCCTAGGGAGGCGGAGGCCCTTCCTCCTTTGGGGGAGCCTCCTCACCGCCTTGGCCCTTTGGCTTTTGGTCCACGCCCCGAGCTACGGGGCGCTCCTTGTGGCCTACCTCCTCCTGCAGCTGGCCGACGACCTGGCCACCGGCCCCTACTCCGCCCTCATCCCCGACCTGGTGCCCAGGGGGGAGAGGGGCCAGGCCTCGGGGTACATGGGGGCCTTGCAGGTCTTGGGGCAGGTGCTGGGAGGGGTGGTGGGCTTCGTGCTGCCCCTGGCCCCCCAGGCCGTACCTGGCGGCCTGGTAAACCTCCTGGGGGCTATGTTGAGCCTCCCCTTGGTCCCTGACCGCCTGCCCCGGGCCAATCCCCGCCCCTTCCTCGCCGCCGTGGCCACTCCTTGGCGCGACCGCGACTTCCTCCTGGTCTACCTCACCCGCTTTTTGGTCATGCTGGGCTTCTACCTGGCCCAGACCTATCTCCAGTACTTCCTGGCCGACGTGGTGGGGGTTTTCGCCGTCCTGGGGCGGGTGCTCACGGAAGAGCCCTTCCAGGCGGTGGCCCTTTTGGGCCTCCTTATCTCCCTGGGGGCGGCCCTGGCCAGCGTGCCCGCAGGGAGGGCTTCGGACCGACTGGGCCGCAAGCCCCTCATCTACCTTTCCGGGGCCGGGCTTGGGCTTTTGATGCCTTTTATTCTCCTCTTCCCCCGATACGAGACCCTCCTTGCCCTCTCCCTTTTCTTCGGCCTCTTCTACGGGGTGTACCTGGCGGTGGACTGGGCCCTGGTTTCCGACATCCTCAAAGACCCCGAGGCCCACGCCACGGACATGGGCCTCTGGCAGACCTCCATCGTGGTACCCCAGGTGCTGGCCGGGGTTTTCGGCCGCCCTCTGGACCTCCTGAACGCCCGGGAACCCGGGCTGGGTTACTGGGCGCTCTTCTTCTTGGCGGGGGCCTTCTTCCTCCTGGGGGCGTTCTTGGTGGCGGGCATCCGCCGGGCCCGGTAGGAAGGCGTGGCGCGGCTACACTAAGACCATGGACCTCACCCACTTCAAGGACGGCAAGCCCCACATGGTGGACGTCACGGAAAAGCCCGCCACCTTCCGCACCGCCACCGCCGAGGCCTTTGTGGAGCTCACGGAGGAGGCCTTGGCCGCTTTGGAAGGGGGCGGGGTGGGCAAGGGCGACCCCCTGGCGGTGGCCCAGCTGGCGGGGATCATGGCCGCCAAGAAGACCGCCGACCTCATTCCCCTCTGCCACCCCTTGCCCCTCACCGGGGTGGAGGTGAAGGTGGCCCTGGAGCGGGAAGGGCGGCGGGTGCGCATAGAGGCCACGGTGAGGACCAGGGCGGAAACGGGGGTGGAGATGGAGGCCCTCACCGCTTGCGCCGTGGCCGCCCTCACCGTGTACGACATGCTCAAGGCGGCCTCCAAGGGGCTTGTGATCTCCCAGGTCCGCCTCCTCCACAAAGCGGGCGGCAAGAGCGGGGAGTGGCGGCGGGGGTAAAGTACCCCCAGGGTGTATCCTGAGGGTATGCGCCTGGCCATAGCCCTAGCCAAGCAGGACGAGACCAAGGTGTATCCCGGTCCCTTCGGCCACGCCCCCCGCTTCGCCATCTACGAGGTGGCCGAGGACGGAAACCCCCGCTTGGTGGAGGTGCGGGAAAACCCCTACGCCGCCATGGAAGGGGGGGACAAGCATCAAAGGATGCGGGAGCTCCTTAAGGACGTGGACCTTCGGGTGGGGGCCCGCTTCGGCCACGGGGGGTCTATGGGGGCCTTTCCCGTGGCGGAGCGCCTCGAGGTGGGCCCGGTGAGCGTGGCCGAGGCCCTTAGGCGGGTCAGGGAAGGCCGAAATAGCGCCTGAGGAGCTCCCGGTCCTCCGGGGCAAGGGGGGTGCGCTCCAGGTAGACCTCTACCCCCCGCCGCACCTTCTCCGGCGGCTGGCCCTGGGGCCAGGGGGTGGGGAGGAGGG
>BBBL01000312.1 GCA_001311545.1 Thermus kawarayensis JCM 12314
TACCGGGAGGACCTCTACACCGTGGGGGCAAACCTGGCGGGGCTACCGGCCCTCTCCTTCCCCGCGGGGTTTGAGCGCCACCTGCCGGTGGGGCTCCAGCTCCTTGGTCCCTGGGGGGAGGACGAACGCCTCTTGCGGGCGGCCCTGGCCTTTGAGGAGGCCACGGACCGCGCCTTCCTTCGCACGCCCTTGGGGGAGGCCCTCTAGGGGGTTTGGCCGCCATGCAGGGGATGGACCCGCTTTTCGCCTCCGCCTCGCCACCCGCCTCGCCCGGCGCCTCAGGGCCGAAGGGAGGCCCCTTCCCCTTCCCCTCCTGGGGGAGGCCTTGGGGCTCCGGGGCCCCGTGGCCCCCGTGGTGCGGCCTTTGCTGGACGGGCGCTTCATCCCCGGGGAGGAGGTGGGGCTTTGGGAGTGGCGCTATCCCTTTCCCCACCCCGGGGAAGCGGTGGTCCTCCTGGACCTGGAGACCACCGGCCTGGACCCGGGGCGGAACGAGATCATAGAGCTCGCCCTGGTGCGCCTCGAGGGCAAGAGGCGCCAGGCCTTTCAAAGCCTGGTGCGCCCCTCCCGCCCGCCGGGCCCCTTCATCCAGAACCTCACCGGGATCCGGGCCTTTGAGCTGGCGGAGGCCCCGCCCCTGGAGGAGGTCTTGGCCAAGGCCTACCCCCTCTTGCAAGGGGCCACCCTGGTCATCCACAACGCCCCCTTTGACCTCTCCTTTCTGCGCCCGGCCTTGGGGGGCATGGGGTTGGAGCTGAGGAACCCGGTGGTAGACTCCATCCGCCTGGCCAAAAGGGCTCTTCGGGGGCTTCGCCGCTACGGCCTGGACGCCCTTTCGGAGGCCCTGGAGCTTCCCCCCAGGAGGGAGCACCGGGCTTTGGCCGACGTGGAACGGACCCTTGCCCTGGTCTACGAGGTGTATTATATGCTCACTTCAGGGAGTCCCCGTTCCCTGGTGGAGTTAGGGAGGTAGTATGACCGCCCGCTACGTTTTGACCAGCGCCTGTATTCAATCGGGTACCATGGCCCTCACCGCTTCCTTGCGCCAGCGCCTCCAGGGAAAGGAGCGCGTGCGCTTCGTGGACGAGGACGGGGAGGCCTTTGAGGTGGAGGTGGACTGGAAGGGGGGGCTCCTTAAGGGCCTTGGGCCTACTACGCCAAGCGGCGCCTGGCGGTGAACGAGGTGGTCCTCCTCCACTTCCGGGGGGAGGAGGTGGAGCTCAAGGCCCTGCCCCGCTCCCTCCCCCGCCTGGAGAGGCCCCGGGAAGACCCCAAGGAGGCCAAGGAAGAGGCCCCCAAGGGGGAGAGGCGCCGGGTCCGGGTCACCCCCTACCCCAAGGAGGTGCTCTTCCCCCACGAGCCAAGGCCCTCGAGCCCCCGGGGGTCACCGAGGACCTGAGGCGCTTGGGCTTCCTCCTGGAGGGGGCCCCCTGGCTCTACAAGGCCCCCTGGGACGGCGGCAGGTGGTGCTGGCCCTTCTCCGGCTGGGGGAGGGGAGGGTGGAGGACCTAAGGCCCTACCGCGCGCAGGGGGCTCATGTGGCCCTTCTGGCCCCGGAGTCCGAGAAAGGGGCGGTGCCCCCGGGGATCCCTTACCTCTCCCCGGAGGGGGTGAACCGCCTGGTGCGCCTCAAGGGGCGCTTCCCCCTTTCGGCTTTGGACCTGGAGGACCTCCTGCGGGAAGGGCGGGTGGACCTGGAAGCGGTGGAGGCCCTGGAAGACCGCCTGGTGGCCGAGCTTTCCGAGCGGGGGGCCCTGGCCGCCCTCCTCTTCCTTCTCGCCCGCAAGCGCCTGGGGGAGGTGTTCTTGCTCCAGGACCTCGAGGCCGAGGCCCTGGAGGAAGGCCTCGTCCCCGAGGTGGTGCGCCAGGGGGTGGAGCTTTTTGCCCAGCCCCCTTTTCTCCTCCTAAAGCGGCTTTCCCCGGGGGAGTTCCTCCTGAGGCAGGAGGTGGAGGAGGCCTTAAAGGACCTCGGGAGCTTTGCCGAAGGGGTGCTGGCCCGCCTCAGCCGCGTCCGTGGGGGCGCTTGATGGGCGTGGCCTCCCCCAGGGCGAGGTCAAAGCTCCGCCGCGCCCGCTCCTTTAGGCCCTCCACCTTCTCCCAGTCGGGGAAGCGGCCGTACATGGCTGCCTTGGAGAGTTTGATGGGGTCCCCGGGGAGCTCCTGGTAGTAGGCCCCGGTCTCCTTGGCGAAGGCGGCCACCTTGGGGTCGTAGGAGAGGGCGGCGAAGGGGGTACCGGCGGCCGCTGCCAGGATAAGGCCGTGGAGGCGCATGGAGATCACGTACCCCGCCTGGGCCGCCAGGTAGAGGACCCGCCTGGGGTCCGAGGTCTTCTCCACCCGGTGGTGGGGGAAGTTTTCCAAGACCTCCTCGTCGTAGCCCGGTTGCAGGAGGAGGACCAGGACCTGCCTGCCCTCGTGGAAGAGGTGGTTGGCGGTGATGTACAGGTTGCGCACCGCCTCCGGGCCACCCCGGCCCGGGGGATGACCAGGACCAGGTCCTCTTCCCGCTGCACCGGGGGCGGGGTGAGGAGGAGGGCGG
>BBBL01000313.1 GCA_001311545.1 Thermus kawarayensis JCM 12314
CCGCCTCCACCGCCGCCAGCGAGACCCCCACCTCCCGGAAGTGCAGGAAGCCAGGGCGGTGGCCAGGTCAAAGAAGCCCGGGGGCTCCTCCCAGGCTCCCCCTTGGCCCACTCCACGAAGCCACCACCCTCTCCTCGGGGACGAGGCCCAAGTGGGTGCGGATCCGCTCGCGGAAGTCCACCAGGTGGGGGCTGGTGTAGGCCCCGTAAAGGAGGCCCCGGGCGCGGAAGGCGGCCTCCAGATAGGCCACCACGCTCCCCTTGCCGTTGGTGCCCAGGACGTGGACCGCCCGGAAGCCCTCCTCCGGGTGGCCCAGGCGGGCGAGGAGGGCCCGCACCCGGCCCGTCCCCCGCTCCCCCTGCCTCCTCCTTTGGAAAAGCCAGTCCAGAGCCTCCCGGTAGGTCATGGCCTATTCCGCGTACTGCAGGCGGTAGAGGGTGGCGTAGTACCCTCCTTCTCTAGCAGGGCCTCGTGGGTCCCCTCCTCCACCAGGCGCCCTTTGCGGAAGACCAGGATGCGGTCCACCCGCCTTATGGTGGAGAGGCGGTGGGCGATGAGGACAGAGGTCCGCCCCTCCATGGCCTTGTAGAGGGCCTCTTGCAGGCGGGCCTCGGTCTCCGAGTCCACGTTGGCCGTGGCCTCGTCCAGGATGAGGAGAATATCGGGGCTCATGAGGAGGGCCCGCACCAGGGCCAAAAGCTGTTTCTCCCCCGTGGAAAGCCCCGCCCCCCTCTCCCCCAGGAGGGTGTGGTACCCCTGGGGCAGGCGCAGGATGGCCTCGTGCACCCCTAAGAACCTGGCCACCTCCACCACCCTCTCCTCGGGGATGGAGGGGTCAAAGAGGCGGAGGTTGTCCAAGACGGTGCCGGAGAAGAGGAAGGGGTCCTGGAGGACGATGCCGATATGGCGGCGAAGCTCCTCCTGGCGGTAGGCCCGCACGTCCTCCCCGTCCACGAGGACCTGGCCCCGCTGGGGATCGTAGAAGCGGGCGATGAGGCTCACCACGCTGGTCTTCCCCGCCCCCGTGGCCCCCACCAGGGCCACCTTCTCCCCCGGGCGGAGGCGGAAGGAAACCCCCTTCAGGACCCAGTCCTTCTCCGTGGGCTCCACCCCCTTGGGGGTGTAGGCGAGCCAGACGTCCTTGAACTCCACCTCTCCGAGGAAGCGCCGGATGGGCTTGGGGTTTTCCGGGTCCTTAAGCTCCTCCTCGGTGTCCAAAACGCCGAAGATGCGCTCGGCGCTGGCCATGGCCCCCTGGAAGAGGTTGAACTTGTCGGAGAGGTCCTGCAGGGGCTGGAAGAGCTGGCGGGTGTAGTCCACAAAGGCCACCAGAAGCCCCAGGGAGGCCACTCCCCGCACCACCTCTCCCCCGCCGTAGAAGAGGAGGCCCGCCACCGCCAGGTCGCCCAGAAAGCCCACCACGGGGAAGAAGAGGGCGAACCAGCGCACGATCTCCACCCAGGCCCGGAGGAGGTCCTGGCCCAGGCGGTCAAACTTCTCCTCCCGCTCCCTTTCCCGGGCGAAAAGCTGGATGGTCTCCACTCCGGAGAGGTTTTCCTGGAGGGCGGCGTTAAGGCGGGCAAGCCTCAGGCGCATCTCCCGGTAGGCGGTGCGCATGCCCTTCCGCACCCAGGCGGTGACCCAGAGGAGGACGGGGACCACCAGGAGGACCACCAGGGTGAGCTTGGGGCTCAAGGCCAGCATGAAGGCGAGAAGGCCAAAGAGGGTGAAGAAGTCGGCGATGACCCCCACCAGCCCCCCGGTGATGAACTGGTTGATGGCGTCCACGTCGGAGGTGATGCGGGTCATGAGGCGGCCCACGGGGTTTCTGTCGTAAAAGCCCGGGTGGAGGCGCATGAACTTGGCGAAGAGGGCGCTCCTCAGGTCAAAGAGGACCCGTTGCCCCACCCACTGGATGAGGTAGGTCTGGCCATAGGTGGCGGCGAAGTTCACCCCCCGCACCAGGAGAAACCCCAGGCTCACCCAGAGGAGAAGGTGGAACCGCTCGGCGAGGGGCTTGGCCTCCTGGGGGGCCAGGGCCCCGTCAATGGCCCACTTGAAGAAGAGGGGGGTGAGGGCGGCGGTGAGGGTGGTGAGGAGGAGGAAAAGGAGGGCCAGGCCCACCTGCAAGCGGTAGGGCTTGACGTACCGGAGGATGCGGGCGAAGAGGACCCGGTCAAAGGCCTTGGCGTAGGCGTCCTCCGGCCCCGGGGAAACGCTCATCCCTCCACCTCCCGCTCCATGCGCTGGATGCGGTCCAGCTCGGCGTAAAGCCCCCCGGCCTCGAGGAGGCTTTCATGGGTTCCCTCCTCCACGATCCTCCCCCCGTCCAAAACGATGATCCAGTCGGCGTGGCGCAGGGTGGCGGTGCGGTGAGAGATGAGAAAGGTGGTCTGCCGCCCCAAGACGGTCTTCAGGCCCTGGAGGATCCGGGCCTCGGTCTCGGTATCCACGGCGCTTAAGGCGTCGTCCAGGATGAGGACCTTGGGCCGCTTGGCCAGGGCCCGGGCCAGGGCCACCCGCTGGCG
>BBBL01000314.1 GCA_001311545.1 Thermus kawarayensis JCM 12314
GGCCGCCGTCTTGGCCTTGGCCCAGGCCCTGGGCCTGCAGGCGGTGGCCGAGGGGATAGAGGACGAGTCCACCCTGGCCTACCTGAAAAAGCTGGGCTTCCCCCTGGGGCAGGGCTACCTCCTGGGCCGGCCCGCCCCCCTATAATGAGAAAATGCGCCACAAGGGCGCCTGGAAGATCGCCCTGGCCTACGCCCTCTTCGCCTCGGCCTGGGTCCTGGTAAGCGACCGGCTTCTCCTCCTTTTCGCTTCCGATCCCGAGGCCCTCACCCGGTGGCAGACGGGGAAGGGGGTTCTCTTCGTCCTCCTCTCCAGCCTCCTGGTTTACGCCCTGGCCCGCCGCCTCGAGGCCTTCCTGCGAAGCCAGGCCTTGGCGGAAGGGCGCTTCCGGAGCCTGGTGGAAAACAGCCGGGAGCTCATCTACCTCCTGGACGCCCAGGGCCGGATGCTCTACGCCTCCCCCAACGTGGACCAGGTCCTGGGCTACAATCCCCTGGGCTACACCCGCGAGACCCTCCCGGTCCTGGACTTCGTCCACCCCGAGGACCGCCCCTACGCCGAGGCCGCCCTGGAGGACCTCATCCGCCACCCCGGGGCCACCCGGGAGTACCGCGTGCGCATCCTGGACGCCCAGGGCCAGGTACGGGCGGTGCGGGTCTGGGGGCGGAACCTCCTCCAGGACGAGGCGGTGGGGGCCATTGTCGTAAACGTGCAGGACGAGACCGAGCTGGAGGCGGAGCGGGCCCGGCTGCGAGGCGTTTTGGAAGCACTTCCAGGACAGGTGTACCAGGCACGGGTGGCGGAGGAAGAGGACCCCGCCTACGCCCCCTGATCTACGCCGCCCCCCGCCAGGCGGAAACCCTTCTGGGCTACCCCGCCGAGGCCCTCCTCCAAGACCCTGCCTTCTACCTCGCCCAGGTCCACCCGGAGGACCGCCCCAGGGTGGAGGAGACGGTGCGGCGGGCCGTGGCCGAGCCCGGGAAGGTCCAGACCTGCACCTACCGCTTCCTCCACGGCGAGCGGAAAACCTGGGTCTGGCTCAGGGACACCGTGGTCTACCACGCCGAAAACCGCCTCCTCACCGGCTACACCTACGACGTCACCCAGGAGGTGGCCCAGGAGGAGCGCTTCCGCCTCCTCTTCCAGGCCCATCCCATGCCCATGTGGGTCTACGACCTGGAAACCTACCGCTTCCTGGAGGTGAACGAGGCGGCCATGGCCAAGTACGGCTACACCCGGGAGGAGTTCCTCTCCATGACCATCCTGCAGATCCGGCCCGAAAGGGAAAGGCCCCGCCTCCTGGAGGACCTAAAGGGAAAGCGCCCGCCCCTCCAGGTCTCCGGCCCCTGGACCCACCGCCTCAAGGACGGGCGGGAGATCCAGGTGGAGATCCACTCCCACACCCTGGACTGGGGAGGAAGGCCCGCCGCCTTGGTGGTGGCCGTGGACGTCACCGAGAAGCTACGGGCCGAGGCCACCCGCAGGCTCCTGGAAGAGGCCCTGGAGGCCGCCCACGAGGCGGTGGTCCTCACCGACCGCCAAGGCACCATAGAGTGGGTGAACCCGGCCTTCACCCGGCTCACCGGCTACCCCCGGGAGGAGGCCCTGGGGAAGAACCTCCGCATCCTCAAGTCCGGGGTCCACGACCGGGCCTTCTACCAGAACCTCTGGGACACCATCCTCTCCGGGAAGGTCTTTGAGGGCGAGCTGGTCAACCGCCGCAAGGACGGCACCCTCTACACCGAGCGCATGACCATCACCCCCGTCAAGGAGGAAGGCGCGGTCCACCACTTCATCGCCCTCAAGCGGGACGTCACCGAGGAGAAGGCCAGGGAACGGGCCCTGAAGGAGTCCGAGGCCCTCTTCCGCACCCTGGCGGAGACCGCCCCCGCCTTCATCCTCCTCTGGCAGATGGAGGACCCAAGGAACCCCAAAAGCGCCCGGCTCACCTTCGCCAACCAAGCGGTCACGGAGCTTTTGGGCTACACTCCGGAGGACCTCAAGGCCAGGCCCATCTGGGAGTTCGTCCACCCCGCCGACCGGGAGAGGGTGCGGGCGCGGGGCCTAGCCCGCCTGGCAGGGGAAAGCCCCCCGGCCTGCTATACCTTCCGCATCCTCACCAAGGAAGGCGAGGTGCGCTGGCTGGACTACTCCGACGCCCGCACCGAACTCCGAGGGAGGCCCGCCATCCTGGGGGTGGGGCTGGACGTCACCGAGGCCCGGGAAAGGGAGCTTGCCCTGGAGGCCTTCGCCCGGGTGGCCGTGGCCCTAAGGCAGAGCGAGGAGGTAAAGGCCATGATGACCCAGGCCCTCGAGGCCACCCTGGCGGCCATGGAGGCCCCGGTGGGGAGCATCCTCCTCTACGACCCGGACACCCGCCGCCTGGAGGAGGCGGCCAGCCAAGGATGGCTTAAGGAGATCCCAGTCCCAAGGACTGGAGGGGGAGGGGCTCGTGGCCCGGGCCTTCCGCGGGCGAGGTGGTGGTGAGCCCGGACCTGAAGCGCGACCCCCCC
>BBBL01000315.1 GCA_001311545.1 Thermus kawarayensis JCM 12314
CCGCCAGGCCACCAGGCGGGGGCAGAGGCGGCAGGCGGTGAGCTCCTCGCGGAAGGTCTCGAGGTCCATCACAGCGGAATGTTGTCGTGCTTCTTGGGAGGCCGCTCCTCCTTCTTCTCCCAGAGCATCCGTAGGTGCCGGTAGAGGAGGGCGCGGGTATGGGCGGGGTCAATGACGTCGTCAATGTACCCCCTGGCCGCCGCCACCCAGGGGTTGTCAAAGGCCCGGCGGTACTCCTCAATCTTCCTCCTCCGGGTCTCCTCGGGGTTTTGGGAGGACTGGATCTCCTTGCGGTAGATGATGTTGGCCGCCCCTTCCGCCCCCATGACCGCCACCGCCGCCGTGGGCCAGGCCAGGACCACGTCCGCCCCCATGTCCTTGGAGTTCATGGCGAGGTACGCCCCCCCGTAGGCCTTGCGCACGATGAGGGTGATCTTGGGCACCGTGGCCTCGGCGTAGGCGAAGAGCATCTTGGCCCCGTGGCGGATGATCCCCCGTGCTCCTGGGCCACCCCCGGCAGGAAACCCGTCACGTCCACCAGGGTGAGGAGGGGGATGTTGAAGGCGTCCATGGTGCGGATGAAGCGGGCTGCCTTGTCCGAGGCGTTGATGTCCAGGGCCCCGGCCATGAAGCGGGGGTTGTTGGCGATGACCCCCACGGGGTACCCCCCAAGCCGCCCCAGGCCCACGATGATGTTCCGGGCGAAGCGGGGCTGGATCTCCAAAAACTCCCCCCCGTCCAGGAGGGTGCGGATCACCTGGTGCATGTTGTAGGGCCTTTTGGCGTCGGGGTGGACGATCTGAAGAAGCTCCGGGGTGGGGCGGAAGGGGTCGTCCTTGGGCTCCAGCACCGGGGGCTTTTCCCGGCTGTTTTGCGGGAGGTAGGAGAGGAGCCTCTTGATGAGGTCCAGGACCTCCCGGTCGTCCTCCCCCTCCAGGTGGGCCACCCCGCTTTTCTCCATGTGGACCTCGGCCCCCCCAGCTCCTCAAAGCTCACCTCCTCCCGGGTCACGCTCTTGATGACCTCGGGGCCGGTGATGAACATGTAGCTGGTGCCCCGGCTCATGAGGACGAAGTCGGTCATGGCGGGGCTGTAGACCGCGCCCCCGGCGCAGGGGCCCAGGATGGCGGAGATCTGGGGCACCACCCCGGAGTAGATGGCGTTGCGGTAGAAGACCTCCCCGTAGCCCGAGAGGCTGTCCACCCCCTCCTGGATGCGGGCCCCGGCGGAGTCGTTGAGGCCGATGATGGGGCCCCCACCTTGGCGGCCAGGTCCATGAGGCTGGCGATCTTGCGGCCGTGCATCTTGCCCAGAGAGCCTCCCAAAACGGTGAAGTCCTGGCTGAAGACGAAGACCGTCCGCCCCCCGATGGTGCCGTAGCCCGTCACCACCCCGTCGGCGGGGGCCTCGAGGCCCTCCATGAGCCCGGTTTCCAGGTGTTCGGCGAAGGGCATGAGCTCCACGAAACTCCCCGGGTCCAGGAGGTGGTCTATTCGCTCCCTTGCGGTGAGCTTGCCCTGCTGGTGCTGCCTTTGGATGCGCTCCTCACCCCCTCCCAGGAGCACCTTTTTGCGCCGTTCCTCCAGCTCTGCCAGAAGTTCGTCCAGGATGAGACGGGCGTTGTCGGCCATAGGTGAGGGCATGATACAATGCCCTTGGGCCCAGAGGGAAGCCCGGGCCTGAGCGGAAAGGAGGTGTTCCATGAAAAGGTGGCTTTATGCCTTCTTGCCCTGGCGGTCCTGGCGTTCTTGGGCTGGGCCGGTTACCGGGCCTACACCTCTTACCGGGACCTGGCGGCCCGGGTGGACCTTTTGGAGACCAAGGTAAAGGCCCAGGAGGAAGCCCTAAAGGCGCTTTCTGAAAGGCTTTCCCGGGTGGAAGGGAGGTCTTCAAGGCCCCGAGCCCGCCCCTTTCCCTGCCCGAGGTGCCCGCGCCCCAGGAAGCCCCGGCCTGGCCCTACGCGTTGGGGCTTTTGGTGTCCTGGTCCTCCTTTACCTGGTCTTCCGCTTGCTCCGGCAAGGAGGACAGGAGCCGGGGAGGCGGGAGGAGGAAACCCCTTCCCCGAGCCTCGAGGAGGCGCGGATGGAGGAGGAGGGCGGCCCGCCCAGGGCCTGAGGCCACCCCCTCTGCGGCCTAGCCGCGCGGGCGCTTTCCCTTGATGTCCTTGCTCCCGTTTCCGGCCCGGGGAAGCCCCAAAGGAACCTTGCGCCGGGGCCCCCATGCTGGCTTGGGCCAGCATGGGGGGTGTAAGGGGTCCTCAGTCTTTCAGCTTCTTGACGGCTTCAATGAGGGCGGGCAGGACCTGGTGCACGTCCCCCACGATGCCGTAGTCGGCGTGCTTGAAGATGGGGGCCTCGGGGTCCTTGTTCACGGCCACGATGTACTTGCTCTTGTTCATGCCCGCCAGGTGCTGCACCGCCCCCGAAACCCCCAAGGCGATGTAGAGGGCGGGCTGGACGGTCTTGCCCGTCTGGCCCACCTGCTCGGCGTAGGGGCGCCAGCCCG
>BBBL01000316.1 GCA_001311545.1 Thermus kawarayensis JCM 12314
GGCCCAGAGGATCTCCTCCTCCGTGGCCTCCTCCTTCTCCACCACCCGGCTGATGCGGCCGAGAATGCGCCCGGAGCGCACCTGGTAGAGCTGGACCACGGCCAGGGCCCCCGAGCGGGCCATCCCCAGGAAGTCCAGGTCCCCCATCTCCGGGTCAAAGGCCTGCTGGGCGGTGGAGAAGAAGGCCCTTAGGGCCTCCATCTGGTCGCGGATCTCCGCCGCCCGCTCAAACTCGAGCCTCCTTGCCGCCTCCCGCATCTTCTCCGCCAGCTCGGCGAGAAGCCCCTCCACCCGGCCCTCCAGGACCGCCTCCACCTGGCGCACCACCTCGCGGTAGGCCTCGGGGTCGGCCTTCCCCACGCAAGGGGCGAGGCAGCGGCCCATGCTGTGGTTCAGGCAGGGGTAGCGCCTTCGTTTCATGGGGTAGCCCGAGTTCTTCCTCAGGGGGAAGAGGCGGTCAATGAGGGTTTTGATGCGCCTTAAGGCCCCCGCCTCGGGGAAGGGCCCGTAGTACTTGGCCCCGTCCTCCTCCACCCGCCGCACCACCAAAAGGGTGGGGAAGGCTCGTTGGTGAGCTTGAGGAAGGGGTAGTGCTTGTCGTCCTTGAGGAGGACGTTGTAGGGAGGGCGGTGGGCCTTGATGAGGTTGGCCTCCAGGAGGAGGGCCTCCACCTCGTCCCGGGTGGCGATGAAGTCCAGGGCCGTGGCCTCCTCGGCGATGCGCCCCGCCTTGCCCTCGGCGTGGAAGTAGCTTTTCACCCGGGCGCGGAGGCTCTTGGCCTTGCCCACGTAGAGCACCTCCTCCCCCCGCTTCCAGAGGTAAACCCCGGGGGCCTCGGGGAGGGAGGGAGGTCTCGGGCCCGCACGCTCCCCATTGTAGACTTTTCCCGTGCCTCCCTTCCTGGTGGACGCCCATCTGGACCTGGCCTGGAACGCCAGGGCCTTAGGCCGGGACCTCACCCTCCCCCTAGAGGCCCTCCGCGCCCAGGACCCCCACCCCGATACCCCCCTGGTCACCCTGGAAAGCCTTAAGGAGGCCCGTGTGGCCCTCGTCTTCGCCACCCTCTTCGTGGACCCCCGGGAAGGGGAGCGGGAGGACTGGGAGGAGGAGGTCTACGCCCAGCTCGCCCTTTACGAGCTCTGGGAGGGAGGGGGCCTGGTGCGGGTCCTCCGGGAGAGGGAAGACCTCGAGGCCCACCTGAGGCGCTTTCCCCAAGACGGCGTCCTGGGCCTCGTCCTCCTCCTGGAAGGGGCCCATGCCCTTCCGGACCCTCAGGCCCTTCCCCCTTGCGCCAGCGGGGCCTGAGGCTCCTCTCCCTCACCTGGGCCACGAAAAACCCCTACGCCGGGGGAAACGCCGAGCCCGGGCCCCTCACGGAGAGGGGGCGGGCCCTCCTTAAGGAGATGGAGGCCCTGGGGGTGGCCCTGGACCTTTCCCACCTGGCCGACGAGGCCCTTTTCCAGGCCCTGGGGCTTACCCGGGGCCGGTGTGCGCCACCCACGCCAACCTCCGGGCCCTCACCCCTACCCCCGCCACCTCCCTGAGGAGGCCTTGCGGGCCCTGGCGGAGCGGGAGGGGGTTTTGGGCCTCGTGCCCTTCAACGCTTTTTTTGGACGCGAACTGGAAGAGGGGGATGGAGCGGCTTCCCCTGGAGGCCTTCCTCCGCCAGAAGCGCCACGCCGAGGCCCTCCTGGGGCCTAAGGGCGTGGGTTTGGGCACGGACTGGGACGGGGGGTTCGGCCTCGAGGCCGTGCCCCTGGGCCTGGACCGGCACCGGGACCTCTGGCGGCTTGGAGACGAGGCCTTCCTGGGGGAAAACTGGCTACGCTGGCTCCTTAGCTGGTTCTAGGGGCACCACGGCCAGGGTGCAGCGGCTTGCCGCCACCAGCTTCCCCTCCTCGTCGTGGACCTTCACCTCCCAGACCTGGGTGGTGCGGCCCACGTGGAGGGGCCGGCCCACGGCGCGGATCGTGCCCGCCTGCTTCTTGCGGATGTGGTTGCAGTTGATCTCCAGCCCGAAGGCGGCGTGCCCCGGGGGGCAGTTTAAAAACCCCCCCACGCTCGCCACGCTCTCCGCCAGGGCCACCGTGGCTCCCCCGTGGAGGAAGCCGAAGCTGGTGGACCCTGGGCGTCACCACAAGCTCCGCCACCACCTCGTCCTTCTCCGCCTTGAGGTAGCGGACCCCCAGGGTCTTGTCCAGGGTTTCCCGCTCCAAGAGAGCCTGGAACTCCATGCCCTGGAGTATAAAGGGGCCGTGGGCGAGATCCGGCTCTTTCCCGGCCTCCTTGCCCCCCCGGCGGGGCTGGACTTCCTCTCGGACCTCTCCTCGGAGGAGGGGCTCCACCTCGTGGCCTTCGCCGAAGGGGCCTTGGACGCGCTAAAGGTGGCCTTCCGGGAGGGGGCGAGAAGCCTCGTCCTCCTCTCCCCGGTCCTCTTTCGGGACGCGCTCCTTGCGGCGCGGCTTGGCGCCTTGCGCTTCGGCCTGGAGCGGGGCGGGTGG
>BBBL01000317.1 GCA_001311545.1 Thermus kawarayensis JCM 12314
CAAAGCTCGGGTCAGTACATGGGGGTGTGAAACCCCCTAGCGGGAGCGGCCGGTGCCGATGGGCACCATCCTCGTTGTGGTGGCCCCCCTAACCGAGCTCCGGGATGTCGTAGGGTGGGGGGTGCCTTCCGGCAACACCGACGGGGAGCGGTCAGGCGTTCCGGCCGTGATAGGGGCAGGCTAACAGGGGAGCCTCCGGGCGCGAACCGCCGGACGGGGTGGGGGCCCCGGCTGATGGCGGTAGCGTAGGGCGACGAAACCCGCAGGCCGTAGCGGGAGGTCCGCGAGGGCCGTGGGAGATAAGCGCCCGTGCCGGAGGGGGAGACCAGGCAACTAGGCCAAACCGAAGCGGCTCCCCGCGGGGTTGCCCTCACCCGCGGGTGTCGTGTAGGGACGACGACCTTCACATCGTGAGCCGAAAGCCTGGACCGGCAACTCCTGGGTTTCCCACCCAGGAGGGGCCTCGGCGCCACAGGGTGGGGGTTGTTCCCCACCAAAAGGGTCTTGGGACCCCGAGGGGAAGTGGCCGTACCCGAGGGTGTCGGAAGTTTCGGGGCGTGGAAGCTCCGTGAAGGCGCGGATCCCCGCCGGGGGAGGCCTCCCGGGAGGGAGGGCGGATCCCGGAAGGGGGAGAGGCGCGGCGGCCACGGGCCTGTCCGTGGCGGCGGCTACCCGGTGGCCCAAGCGCCAAGGGGCGAGGTGGCCGAAGGGTTGACCGAGAAGGTTGGCCCGAGAGCGCCCACGTGGTGGGCTGGCGGAAGGCTGGCCCAGGGTCCGCCCAAGCGGTGAGCCGGCCGAGGGGCCGGTCCCGTGGGAGGCGCTGAGCCCAGAGGGCGCGTGAGGAGTGGGCTGGCCGAGTAGGTCGGACTGGGCCGAGAAGGTCGTCCCGCGAGCGCGGAAGGAGGTCGCCGTGGTCCCCCGGCCTCACAGGGGGGGCGGGAACTGCCAGAGTGCCGGCCGGCCACGGGCCTAAGCGTGGCAGCCACGGCCGTCCCGAGGCCGAAAATCGGGCGCTGGCCGGCGAAAGGGCCAAGAGGTTGGGAGTCCCTGCGGGGGCTCACCGGCCAACGGCCGGAAGGGCCTGCGGGCCCGGAAGGACGCGAATCTCAGGGCGAGAAGCCCACCCTTAGGGGGACACCCTTATCCCCCGCCCCCGGCTGACCTTCAGCCGGGGTTTTCTGTGCCTCGTCCCTTTCAAGCCCTCAAAGAGGTGCGTTTGGGCCCTCGAAGGCTGGGCTTGAAAGCTAGGCCTCCATCTTGGAAAGGAAACCGAGGGGCCGGGTCTGCCCGGCCCCCCTTGGCCGAAGCCTACCGCCCTACTGGTTCAGGGCCCACTCCAGGGTCCTCAGTACCTGGTTGTAGCTCACCACCGTCTCCTTGGTCTCGGAGAGGTCGGAGCCGAAGAGGGGGAAGATGGTCCGGTCCTTGTAGGGAGCGTACACCGCCCAGAGGCTCGGGGGGTTCTCCAGGATGTAGGCCAGCTCCTCCGCCTCCCTCTGCCGCACCCCCACCAGGTTTCCCAGGGCCCGGGCGGTGCGCACCAACTGCCAGGCGTTCCGGTAGGCCTCCCGCTCCACCAGGTCCACCCGCACCACCACGGGGTACCTCCCGTAGAGCTTCCCCCTCACGTAGAGCTCGTCCCCCTCCCGCCTGATCTCCTCCTTGGAGTAGGTGAGGAAGGGCCGCAGCTTCTCCGCCTTGGCCTCTGCTCCTTGCGGGCGAAGGGGTTCTCCAGCTTCAGGGGCCCGTAGAAGAGGGCGTAGAGGGGCTGGGCCCGCTCCCTGCCGTAGAAGGTCTCGGTGTAGGGCCCCTCCTTCACCTCTCCCAGGAGGACGGGCAGGTCCACCTCGGCTATGGGCTTGAGGAGGAGCTCCACGTCCTCCTCCAGGGTGTTGACCTTGTAGGGTGGCACCTGCGGTTTAGGGGCCTCCTGGGCGGGCTTCGCCTCGGGCTTGGTCCCCGCCGGAGGCGAGGTGGCCGCCGGGGCGCAGGCCGCCAGGACCAAAGCCAGAGCCAGGGAGAGAAGGGCCGCCTTGCGTTCTTTCCTCATGTCTCACCTCCTACCACATTTCTGTAAGGATACCCGTTAAGCCCGAGGGGCTTTCCAGATCCTCCCGGGCCTCCGCCGGCAGGGGGAGCCCGGTGCCCAGGGCCCGGGCGTAGAGCACCAGGGGGTCCAGGTCCAGCCCCCCGGGCCACACCGGGGCCCCGAGCTCCGGGTCCACCCGCACCTGGCGAAGAAGCCAGGGTCCCGGAGACGGGAGAGGAGACCGGGAAACTCCAGGGCCGAGAGGTCCACCACCCCCTCTTTCCCGTCCGAGAAGCGAAGCCAGAGCTTAAGGCCCTCCAGGGGCCTGGCCTCCACCACCATCCCCTCCAGGCTAATCCGAGGACGGGATGGGAAGGCCCCTCTAGCCCGCCCTAGCCCATAGAAGGCCGGGGAGGAGGGGGAGGGGCACCTTCCCCTTGCCCCCACCTCCCCCCCGCCTTAAAAGCCCT
>BBBL01000318.1 GCA_001311545.1 Thermus kawarayensis JCM 12314
TGGCCTCCTCCCCCCGCCCCCGTGAGGGGGAAGAGGCCGGGGTCCCGGGTCCTTGGCCAGGCCTCCCGTGGTGTCCAGGGCTCCCTGGAGGAAGCCGCCCTCCAGGGGGGCTTCCAGGTAGCCCCGGGCGAGGCCGAAGACCCTGGGCCTTCCCTCCCCGGGGCTGTAGGCCACGCCCACGCTCCCCTGGGCGAGCCAGAGGGGTTCTTCGGAGCCTCCCACGAAGAGGCGGAAGGTTTCCTCCAGCTGGTTGAAGCGCGCCCTTAGGCGCACCTCCCGGGGCGTGAGCAGGCGGTTTAGCATCACCGTGGCCACCCCGTCCTTGAGGAGGACCTGGTAGCCGGGCTCCAGGAGGTTGGCGTCCGGGGCCACGGGCTCCGGGTCGGCCTCGAGGGTGGCGAAGCCGAAGCCCGCGGGCAGGCCCAGGTCGTCCACCGCCTTCAGGTGGAACTCCAGCGGGGTGCGCCCGTCGGCCTTGAGGCGCACGGGCTCCAGCACCAGCCTCTTGGGGTTCCCGGGCCGGAAGACCTCCACCTTGTCGTAGAAGGTGGGGCCCTCCACCTCAACGGTGTTCCTCCCGGGGGCCAGGGGCACGCCGTAGTAGGCCAGGCGCTGGACCTTGCGCCCCTCGTCGTACTGGGCCTCTCCCAGGAGCTTTGCCTCCACCTCAAAGCCGTTCACCCGCACGGCTATGGGCCCCAGGGGGGCCTCCACCTTTAGGGAGATGGCCTCCTGGTTCAGGATGGCCCCGTCCGGCGGCTCCTGGATGAGGCCCTTGCGCTTGCCCACAAAGGGCTTGGCCCCTTGGTAGTCCCGGAGGCGGAGGTTGCCTTAAGGGGCATCTCCCGGTCCAGGCGCACCAGGGTGAGGCTGGGCTCGGGAAGGGGAGGCAGGGCCTGGGCGTGGAGGAGGGTGAGGGTCAGCGTGCCCTCGCGGGCGAAGGGAAGGAGCCAAACCAGGGTGCCGTCGGGGAGAACCCGGGGTTCCTCCAGAGGCCTGCCCAGAAGCCGGGCCGAGCCCGGGCTGTACTGGGCCCCTTCCGGGGGGCGGAAGCCCAGGAGGAGGGCTTCCCCCTGCCCCTCCACCCGGAAGGGGAGGCGCACCACCGAGACCCGTTCGGGGACGAGGAGGGGCAGGACGGCCACCTTGGCCTTCACGGGGAAGGCGGCCGGGGTCTCTCCCACGAAGGCCGAGAGCTGGTTATCCACCTCCCCCAAGGCCTCGGCCCGGAAGGGGAGGGTGTAGACCCGTTCCTCCCCGGCCTCGAGGCCCACCCGTTCCCCCCAGGGCTCCATGGCCAGACCCCGGCCGGGGACGTCCCGGAGCTCCACCTCCACCCGGTGGTCGGCGGGGTTCCGCACCCGCAGGTGGAAAACCCCCTCCCCTCCCTCCAGCACCCGGGGAGGGTCGGCCTCCTTGACCAGCTGCAGGAGGCGGCGCTCCAGGGAGACATGGCCCTCAGGGTCTCCGTGGGGGACCGGAGGGTGGCCACGCAGGTGCCCTCGGCCTCGGGTCCCAGGAGCACCCTGGCCCGGTAGGTGTGGAGGGCCTCCTCCCCGGGTTTCAGGTAGCCCTCAAAGCGGGCCGGGGTGAGGGGGGCGAGCCAGTCGGGGCAGGCGTCCTCCAGGAGGTAGCGCAGGGGCGCCTGGCCCCGGTTTTCCACCCGGAGGCGGTGGACCACCTCCTCCCCGGCAGGTAGACCCGGTGGGGAAGGCTCCGCTCCAGGTGGGCCTCGGGCCTCAGGACCCGCACCTGGGCCTCGGCCTTCTCTCCGGTGGAAAGCTCGGCCCGGTTGATCAAAACCCCCTGGGCCTCCAGGGCACGGGGAAGGCCAGCTCGTAGCTTCGGCCCTCCTTGGCCCCCAGGAAGACCTCCCGCCTCTCCTCCTTCCCCAGAAAGCGGTCCAGGAGGAGGGTCCTTCCTTCCTCGTCCCCCTCGTTGACCACCGTGATGCGGAAGCGGGCCTCCCCTCCCGCCTCCACCTCGGGGGTGAGGGCCTCTTTGGTGAGGCGGAAGGTGGCGGGGCGGACCACCACCACCTTTCCCCGGGCCTCCAGCCCCAGGGGGCGAGGAGCCCCCGCAAGGGTAGGTACCTTCCTTGAGGGCCTGGAAGCGCAGGCGGAGCTCCTGGGGGAAGGGCCCTAGGGCCTTAGGGGAGGAGAGGGCCTCGAGGCCCTCCGGCACCTCCAGGGAAAGCTCCGCGGGGAGGAGCCCCTTGTAGGGCGTGGTGGCCCGCAGGAGCACCTCGCCCTCCTCCCCCACCCGCAGGTAGACCTCCTTGGGGGTGAGCTCCAGGGCCACCTGGGGGTAGAGGCGCACCACGGCCTCCACCGTCTTCCCGGGTTGGACCTCCACCTGGGCCGGGGCCTCCACCCTGGCGCCCTCCGCCTGGGCCGCCAGAGGGTAAAGCCCGGGGGGCAGGGAGAAGAGGCGCTCCCCCTCCACCCGGGCCTCCAGCTGGCCCAGGCGCACCTGGGCGGCCCCGGGAACCTCTTTCCCGG
>BBBL01000319.1 GCA_001311545.1 Thermus kawarayensis JCM 12314
CCCCCGTCCTTGGGCCAGGCCACCCCGGGCGGGGCGTTCCGCACCCCCAGGTAGAGGGCCAGGGCCACTAGGGCCACCACCAAGGCCCCCAGGAGGAAGACCCCCCTCCAGCCCAAGGCTTCCTTGAGGAGGGCGAGGGGCGTGGCGGCCATCAGTCCCCCCGTGGCCCCTAGCCCCACGAGGAGGGTGGAGACCGTGGCGTAGTTCTTGGGGAACCACAGGCTGAAGGCCTTTAGGGAACCCATGAGGGCCGCGGCCATCCCCACCCCGATCAAGGCTCGTCCCAGGGCCAAGACGGCGAAGCTTGGCGCCAGGCCAAAGACCACGCTCCCCAGGGCCGCCACCAGGAGGAGGGCCGGGGTGACCCACCTGGCCCCAGCCGGTCCAGGAGGCTTCCCAGGGGCAGTTGCACCGCCGCGAAGGCCAGGTAGAAGAGGCTCGTCATGAAGCCCAGCTCCCCCGGACCGAGCCCAAGCTCCTGGGAAAGGTCCTTGGAGAGCACCGCATTAGCCGAGCGGTAAAAATAGGAAAGGAAGTAGCCTAAGGCGAAGAGGAAAAACACCCGTGCCGCCATGTCACCTCCGGTTGAGAGCCACGCCCAGGAGAATCATAAGCCCCCCCAGGAGGGCCTCGAGGCGCAAAGCCTCCCCCGCCAAGGGCCAGGCGAAGAGGGCCCCGGCCACGGCTCCAGCATGGCCACCAGGGTGGCGGTGCGGGCGGGCAGGGTCCTCACCCCGAGGAGGAAAAGGCCGAAGGGCGCCACCGTGCCCAGGGTGACCAGGTAGAGCACCGCGCCCCACTGCCCCGGGGTAAGGGCCAGGGCCTTTTCCAGATGGAAGGCGAGGAAGGGCAGGGAAAGAAGGCTCCCCACCCCCGTGGCCACCCCGAGGCTCACCAGGGGCGGGGTCTTTAGGCCGTGGGAGAAGACGGCGTAGAGGGCGAAGGAGAGGGCGGAGAGGAGGCCAAAGGCCACCCCTGAGGGGCTTCCCGAAAGGCCCTGCCCGCCCACCACCAGCACGTAGGCCCCGAGAAGAGCCAAGGCCACCCCCAGAAGGGCCCTAAAGGGGAGCCTTTCCCCCCGGAAGAGGGCGTGGAGGGTGAGGAGGGCGGGGGCCAGGTACTGGAGGAAGATCCCCGTGGCCACCGTGGTGGCGTGGATGGCCAGGTAGTAGAAGGCCTGGGCCCCGGAAAGGGCAAGCCCTACCCGGAGGAGGCGGGGCCTTTCCGGAGGCAGGGGAGGGTGGAGGAGGACGAGGGGCAGAAGGAGGAGGAAGCTCAAGAGGAAGCGCAAGGGGATGAGCACCTCCGGGGGAATCTCCCGCATGAACCGCCCGGCCAAGGCCCCTCCCAGGCCCCAGAGCAGGGCGGCCAGGGCCACGGGGATCACCGCCTACCCCCCAGGACCGTCAGGGCCACGCCCAGAAGGAGCACCAAGGCCCCCAGGAGCACCTTCACCCCGGGAAGCTCCCCGAAGAGGAGGAAGGCGAGGAGGCTGGCCCCCACCGGCTCAAAGAGGATGGCCAGGGTCACCAGGACCGGGGGATGTGCCGGGTGGCCCAGTTGAAGCTGGTGTGGCCCACAAGCTGGGGTAGGAGGGCCATCAGGAACAGGTACAGGTAAACGGGCCAGGGGTACCCCCCGTACCCCCCGCCGAAGAGGTAGGGCAGGGGCAGGAGGAGGAGGGCTGCGGCGCTGTAGGCCACCCGCACGTACTCCAGGAGGGAAAGCCCCCGCCTTTGCGCCTCCCGCCCCAGGAGGAGGTACAGCGAGGCGGCCCACGCCCCCAGCACCGCCAGGGCGTCCCCCAGAAGGGGGTTGGTGCCCCCGCCTCCTCCCGCATCCCCCAGGCCGATGAAAAGCCCTCCCAGGAGGGCCACCCCTACCCCCAGGAGGGTGAGGAAGGAGGGCCTTTCCCGGAAGAAAAGCCAGCCCAGGAGGGTGATCCAGATGGGGTTGGTGGTGACGAGGGCGGTGCTCGCCGCCACGGAGGTGTAGGACAAGGAGGTGATCCAGAAGGAGAAGTGGAGGGCGAGGAAGACCCCCGCCCCCACCGCCCAGGGAAGCCCGGCCCGGTTCCCCAAGGGCCTTCCCCAGCCCGGGGCCAGGAGGAGGGCGGCCAGGCCCATCCGCCCTGCGCTCATCACCAGGCTGAAGGCCAGGCTTTTGTCCCCCGAGGCGGCCAGGGCCAGGCGCACCAGGATGCTGCCGAAGCTGATGGCCAGGATGCCGAGAAGGAGCACGGCGGCGATCTTTAGGCCGGAGGGCCGCATGGCGGCATTCTGCCACAGGACCGGGGAAGTGACCAGTGGGTCAGGTCCATCCCCCAGGGGCAAATGCCCGTGGAGCCGCTGGTATACTGGCGCGGAAGGAGGTCCTATGGTGACCATCGCCGTTCCTAAGGAGAGGGCACCGGGAGAGCGCAGGGTGGCCCTGGTGCCCGAGGTGGTGGCCCGCCTGGTCAAGCAGGGGGCCAGGGTGCGGGTGGAAAGG
>BBBL01000320.1 GCA_001311545.1 Thermus kawarayensis JCM 12314
CCGCGACCAGGGGACCGTGGCCTCCTGGGCCCAGGGGGGGGACCCCGCCTACCCCGCCTCGCCCCTCGCGGGCCTCCGCTACGTGCTGGAAAAGGCCCGGGGGCTCGGGTTTCACGTCCTCCTGGACTTCCACACCTTCCGGTGCGATCTCATCGGGGGGAGGCTTCCCGGGAGGCCCTTTGACCCCTCCCAGGGGTACACCAAGGACGACTGGCTCGCCGATCTGCGGCGGCTTGCGGGCCTTTCCCTGGAGTTCCCCAACGTCTTTGGGATTGACCTGGCCAACGAGCCTATGGCCTCACCTGGACAGAGTGGAAGCCTTGGCCCAGGAGGGGGCCCGGGCGGTGCTTGGGGTGAACCCCAGGGTGCTGGTGGCGGTGGAGGGCGTGGGGAACCTCTCCTAACGGGGGGTACAACGCCTTCTGGGGGGAGAACCTGGCGGAGGCCCGGGACGACCTGGGGCTGGGGGACCGCCTCCTCTACCTGCCCCACGTCTACGGCCCCTCGGTGTACGACCAGCCTTACTTCTCGGACCCCGACTTCCCAGACAACATGCCCGCGGTCTGGGACGCCCACTTTGGCCACCTCTCGGGGCGGCTTCTCCCTTGGGGGATAGGGGAGTTCGGGGGCAGGTACACCGGCCAGGACCGGGTCTGGCAGGAGGCCTTCGTGGACTACCTGCGGGCCAAGGGGGTGCGGGTGTGGTTCTACTGGGCCTGAACCCCAACTCGGGGGACACGGGGGGGCTTCTTGAGGAGGACTGGAAGACTCCCGTTTGGGACAAGATCCGCCTCCTGGAGAGGCTCATGGCCCCGGGGGGGGCCCTGGCCTTTGACTTCCTCCCCGCCACCTTCGAGGTGCCAAACCCCGAGCGGGGCTTCGCCGAGGACAGCTACTACCCCGACGAACCCTCCCTGGACGCCCCCGCCCTGGTGGCGGAAGCCAGGCGGAAGGGCTACGAGGTGCGGGTGATCCGCCGCACCTACTACCTTCACGCCTTCGCCGGTCTGGACGCCCTGCCCCAGGGCTTCCTAGACCAGCTCGCTTCGGACCTGCAAAGCGCCAAGAGCGCCGGGTGAAGCTCGTCCTCCGCTTCGCCTACCGGCCCGACGAGAACGCCCCCGGGGGGCCCACCTACTGCGACCCCCCCAAGGAGCGCATCCTGGCCCACCTGCGCCAGCTGGGAGGGGTCCTGCGGGCCCACCTGGGGGCCATCGCCTACCTGGAGGCGGGCCTCATCGGGCCGTGGGGGGAGTGGCACTCGGCGAGTCCCGAAACCGCCTCATGGACCCCCTGCCCGGCTACAGCGAGGGGAGCCAGCCCCCCTGTGGCCAGCGAAACTACGATCGCAAGCTCCCTAACCCGGATACCCTGGAGATCGTCCAGGCCCTTCTGGAGGAGGTGCCGGGCAAGCTGGTGGCGGTGCGGTATCCCATGGCCAAGGCCAAGCTCCTGGAGCTGGAGGCCGGGGGGCCCAGGGGCACCTACCCCTCCTCCGCCTCCTTCGCACCCCTCGCCCCGGGGGAGGCCCACGGGCCCACCTTGAAGGCCCGCCTGGGGGGGCACAACGACTGCATGCTCTCCTCCCCCAACGACTACGGCACCTTCTACTACGATGCGGCCCCAGCAGGACCTGGAGAAGGACTTCTGGAGCCGGGACGCCCTCTACACGGTCATGGGCGGGGAGACCTGCACCCCCGCCCCCTACGTCCCCCCAGGGGAGGACCCGGCCGCCTACGTCTACCGCTACTTCCAGCGCTACCGGGTGAGCGTGCTGAACCTGGCCTACCATCCGGACTTCATGGCCTGGCTGGGCCGCACCCCCTACGGTGGGGGCACCCTCCTGGAAGTCCTCAAGGCCAGGCTGGGTTACCGGCTCCACCTGCGCCGGGCGGAGATCTCCCGGGCGGTCCTTTCCCCCTCGGACACCCTCACCCTGCGCCTCTACCTGGCCAACGAGGGGTTCGGCTCCCTCTACAACCCCAAGGCCTTGGCCCTGGTCTTCCTGCGGGAAGGGGACGGTCTCCTGGTGCGGCGGAGCCTCGAGCCCCGCTTCTTCGGCCCCCCCGCGGGGGAGGAGGCCTCCTACACCTACACCGTGTCCCCTCCCTCCGAGCCGGGCACCTACTCCCTCTGGCTGGAGATAGCCGATCCGGAAAACCCCGGGGACCCCCGGTATAACGTCCAGCTGGCTACCCGCACCGAGTACCGGGACGGCCGCAACGCCCTGAACCTTTACCTGGAGGTGCGCTGATGCGAGGATGGCTCCTTGGCTTGGCCCTCCTCTTGGGCCTGGGGCTGGCCCAGGGGTTGGTCCTGGAGGACGACCTGGTGCAGGCCTTTGAGCTCTCCCCGGGGGAGGAGGTCTCCCTGGTCCTCACCCTGCGCAACGAGGGGGACGAGCCCCTTAGGGTGCGGGCGGAGGTGGCGGACTACCGGGAGGACCGGGGCTTCCGTCCCCCGGGGACCCTGGCCCTG
>BBBL01000321.1 GCA_001311545.1 Thermus kawarayensis JCM 12314
CCAGGGCCCACCCCGAGCTACCCCCTGACCCCGAGGTGGTGGCCCAGAGGCAGTGGCCGGGCCTCTGGGGGGTGGTGCTGGAGAAGCGCCGCCCCCACCAGGCCTGGGAGGTGGCGGAAAGGCTTTTAAAGCACCCCCAGAGCGCCGGGATAAGGCTCCTCCTCCTCGCCGACCAGGACACCCGCCCCCACCCCGGAGGAACTCCTCTGGTACGTCCTGAACAACATAGACCCCGAGCGGGACGCCCGGGTCCTGGAGGGGGTGGAGGGGCCGGTCTTGGTCCTGGACGGCACGAGGAAGCTTCCCGAGGAAGGCTTCCAGAGGGTCTGGCCCGAGAGGGTCCGCATGGACTAGGGTGAAGGCCCTGGTGGACGCCGCTGGGAGGAGTACGGGTTATAATCCCCCTTGTGCTGGTGCGCCCCGCCCTTCTTCCCTCCTGGCCCCCAACCCTTAAGGACCTCTTCGGGCGGGAAGGTCCTTTGGTCCTGGAGATCGGCTTCGGGGACGGGCGCTTCACCGCAGGGCTTGCCAAGGCCCATCCCTCTTGGCTCGTCCTGGGGGCCGAGGTCTCGGCGGGGAGCGTCCTTAGGGCCTACCGGAGGATGCGCCGGGAGGGCCTGCAAAACGTCCGCCTCTACCACGGGGAAGGCCCCTTCGCCCTGAGGAACCTGGTGCCCCCCGGGGGCTTGGACCGGGTCATCGTCAACTTCCCCGACCCCTGGCCCAAGAAGCGCCACCAGGAAAGGCGCCTCCTCCAGGAGGCCTTTTTCCGGAGGCTCTCCACCAGGCTTGGGGAAGGGGGGGCCCTCCTCCTCACCACGGACCACGAGGGGTACTTCCGCTTCGCCCTGGAGGAAGCCCAAAAGACCGGCCTTTACCGCATAGAGGTGAGGCCTCCCCCGGGGGACCACCTCCGCACCAAGTACGCCCTCAAATGGAAGGAGGCGGGGAGGCCCTTTTTCCACGCCGTATTTACCAAGGTGGCCGAGGACCCCACCCCTTGGCCCCCCATAAGGAGGTACGCCGTGGCCCACGCCCTTTTGGAAGGAACCTTGCCCGAAACCCTGCCCCTGGGAAGGACGCCCGTGGCCCTGGAGGAGGGGGTGGCGGTCTTCCTGGAGGTGGCCAAGGGGGGGAGGGGTTTTACGTCCTCACCCACCTGGAAGAGGAGGACCTGACCCAGGACCTCCTCCTGGAGGTGCGCAGAAGCGCCCACGGGATCTACGCCGGGGTGAGCCGCTTTGGAAGCCCTCTGATCACCCGTGGGGTCAGGGAGGCGGTGGCGGCTTGGTGCGCTTCCTGGAGACCCTGGGCCTAAGGGTGGTGCAGGACCACACCGGGGAGGGGCTAAGATAGCCCTATGCACGCCCACGTGATCCTGGCCGCCGGGCAGGGGACGAGGATGCGGTCGCGCCTGCCAAGGTGCTCCACCCCCTTCTGGGGAGGCCCATGCTCCTCTACGCGGTGGAGGCGGCTTTGGCCCTTAAGCCTGAGCGCCTCGTGGTGGTGGTGGGCCACGGAAGGGAGGAGGTGGAGAAGGCCCTTCGGGGCTACCCGGTGGAGCTCGCTCACCAGGAGGCCCAGCTGGGCACCGCCCACGCCCTTCTGCAGGCGGAGGGCCTTCTTAGGGACTTCCCGGGTCCCTTCCTGGTGACCCAAGGGGACACCCCCCTCCTTTCCCCTAGGACTGAAGGCCCTTCTGGAAAGGGTGGAGACGGGGGTGGGAATGGCCCTCCTCACCGTGGAGCTGGAAGACCCCACGGGCTACGGCCGGATCCTCCGGGAGGGGGAGGAGGTCTTGGCCAACGTGGAGGAGAAGGACGCCTCTCCCCAACTGAAGGCCTCCGGGAGGTGAACGCCGGGGCCTACGCCTTTGATGGCTTCCTCTTCCGTGCCCTCAGGGAGGTGAAGGACGAGAACGCCGCCCGGGAGTACTACCTTCCCGACCTCATCGCCATATACCGGGCCCACGGGAGGAGGGTGCGGGCGGTGCGGGGGGTGGCGGAGGAGGCCTTGGGGGTGAACACCCGGGAGGAGCTCGCCCGGGTGGAGGGGGTGCTCCTGGGAAGGCTCCGCTCGGAGTGGATGGGGAAGGGGGTGCGCATGATCCTCCCCGAGACCATCTACCTGGAGCCCTCGGTGGAGCTCGCCCCCGACGTCACCCTCTGGCCCGGGGTGGTGCTCAAGGGGAAGACCCGGGTGGGCGAGGGGTGCGAGGTGGGGGCCTACGCCATTTTGGAGGACACGGTGCTGGAGCCCGGGGCCAGGGTGGAAAGCCACACCGTGGCCCAGGGTCCCACCTCTACCCCGGGGCCTCCGCCGGACCCTTCGCCAGGCTCAGGCCCGGGGCGGTCCTCATGGAGGAGGTGCACGTGGGGAACTTCGTGGAGGTGAAGAAGAGCCTCCTCCACAAGGGGGTGAAGGCGGGGCACCTGGCCTACCTGGGGGACGCGAGGTGGGGGAGGGGACCAACGTG
>BBBL01000322.1 GCA_001311545.1 Thermus kawarayensis JCM 12314
GCCCCTCTCCCCGCCCGTCTTCAGGGCGTCGTTCGCCGCGCCGCCTCCCTCCCCATCGTCGTAGAAGACCGTGCCCCCGAGCCTCGCCCCGTGGAAGAGGCCAAAGTCCAGGCCGGAGAGGTCCCGGGACACGCTCACGCTGAGGCTACCCGAGGGAGGGCTGACGAAGAGCCAGCGAAGGGGGGTGGGAGCGGTGTCGGAGGGGTTGTTGTTGTCGTCCAGGAAGAGGGTGTAGCCTCCCGAGGCCACCCCTGCGAAGCTGAACGTGCCGCTTCCCGGGTCCACCTGGGCCTGGGCCACCACGCTCCCCCCCTGGAGGAGCTTCACCCAGACCGTGGTCCCGTCGCTCCAGCTCTCCCCAGAGGACTTCAGGCCGTTGGGCTCGAGGTCGTGGTAGACCTGGCCCGTAAGGGTGAAGCCCACCACCGTGACCGAGGCGCTTGAGGTGGCCTCCTGGCTGAAGCCGGTTCCCAGGGTCTGGGCGTTGTAGCTCACCTTGGCGGTGTTGACGACGGTGCTGTTTGCGGCTTCAGGGAGGACCTGCACCCGGAAGCGCATCTCCGCTCCTTCTCCGGGAAGGATGAGGCCGCCCTGGCTGGCGTTTGCCCCGGCGCCGAGCCGGAAGCGCACGCAAGGCTTTCCCCCCGCCTCGGGACAGCTTGGGCTGTACTCGGCGATGTCGTCGCCCGCTGTGTCCGTGAAGGTGCCGGTGGGCGCCACCGCCGCGTTTTGCACCACCCGGAGCTTCCCGGGACGTACTGGGTCCCCGCCGGGATGGGGTCCATCACCACCACGTTCGTGGCCGCGTCCAGCCCGGTGTTGCTGAAGCTCACGGCGTACTCCAGGAGGTCCCCCACCAGGAGGTCCCCGCCGTTGAGGTCGGAGACGGTCTTGGTGAAGGTGGTGGCGAGGTCGGGGACGTAAATGTTCACCAAAAAAAGCGAGGACTTGCGGATAATATCCATCCCCGTTTGTGGAAAAAGTAACGGTGGCCGAGCTGGATCCCGGTGAGAGAACGCCATCGGCAGTCACCAGACCCAGGTCCCACCCTAAAAGGTTGGGATAGCCAGGTTGGCGCTGGGAAAACGCGATAACGTTGCGACTTTCATCCAAGGCCGTGGCGCTGGAATTGAAGAAGTTGTTGCTAGGACGCAGGCTCCCCCCGGATAGAGGAACACCGTTAAGCTTCAGGCTGTCTCCAGAAGTGCCCAGATCCCCCTCCTGCACCACAAAACCTAAGGAAGCCTCCACGGTGCCCGAAGCAGGAGTGAGAAAGCCGGAAACGGTGATCGTCGTGGGCGCTCCGCTAGCCGATTGGTTCAGAAAGCCGTCGTAAATGCTGACGTGCCGAAGAGGGAGGGAATCTAACCGATAGACAACCACCAGGGACCATCCCGCATAAGTTCCGCCGTTTACAGTGCCTCTAGAAGCTTGAACGTTGGCCACCCAGTACCAGCCCGCCCCCCAGGCGCGAACAAGCCCCGTGACCTCCGCGAAAGCCGCGTAGGGATTCTGCTGGTGGCTTATGCCGTGTCTACCTGTTGAGCCGTCACCGCCTGGTAGGGTGCGCCTTCCCTGCGGAAGAGCACCTGCCGATGGCGCCCGGGGTCGGCGGGGAAACGGACCCCCCGCGGGAACCTCCCCAGTAGAGTCCAGCCCAAAGGACCTCCGCACCTGAAGGCAGATCCAAGTAGGCTGCCG
Source organism: Thermus kawarayensis JCM 12314 (assembly GCA_001311545.1). The sequence continues at coordinate 1,702 of BBBL01000322.1, forward strand.
AAGCATTGAACGTTGAGGGGTCGGTGTCGAAATCAACAAAAGCCATGGTGTAGCTGTTGTTGTTTCCGGAGGTGGTACAAGAGGAGGGCGATGGGGGCACCGTGGGGGTGATGGTGGTGAGCGCGTTTGATGAGCACGCCTCCAGCGAGTTCCCCACGATGCGTAGGTCCAAGCGACCGTTCACCGCGTATCTAGAGGAGAACGGCCGCACGGTTTGGGCCTCCGCCCAAGTGGAAAGGCTAGTGCCGCAACGGCCAACGCCAGTACCGCCTCATCACCGCTCACCTCCGAAGACGTCCAGCCTCAGGTACACCCCCTCTGGGGCGAAGAGGCTTTCCCCGAACTGGTAGCCTAGGGAGAGCCAGAGGGGGCTCAGGCGCAGGGTGGCCTCCACGGAGAAGACCAGGCGTCGGCCCGGGTGGCGGGCTGGAAGGTGTAGCTGGCTCCGCCTCCAAGGCCCAGAAGCTCCGTGGGGAAGAGGGTGGCGTAAAGCCCGAGGGCGTAGGTGGCCCCTTCGGGATCGGGGAAGGGGTAGCGGTAGCCCAGGGCGGGGCGCAGGGACCAGTAGGGGGAGGGTGCGTAGGCCGCGGAGAGCTGCCCTTCCAGGAGGCCCGTTTGCGTGGCGTAGCGGTGGTAGGTGAGGAGGGCCAGGTCTTGGGCCTAAGGGCGTAGGCCAGGCTGAAGCGGCCCCTCACCTCGGGGAGGAGGGAGAGGCTGAGGTCCAGACCCAGGGTGTTCTCCTCGTCCAGGCTCCCCGCCACCCCG
>BBBL01000323.1 GCA_001311545.1 Thermus kawarayensis JCM 12314
GGCGAGGCGGGCGGCCCGGGCCATTGCGGGAAGCGCCCTCTGGAAAAGCGCCCTCTACGGCAACGACCCTAACTGGGGGAGGGTCCTGGCCGCCTTGGGCAACTCGGGGGCCCGGTTTGACCCCCTCCGGGTACGGATCCTTCTCCAGGGGATTCCCCTTTACGAGGCGGGGCCCTTCCTTTGACCGGGAGGGGGCGAGCCGGGCCATGCGGGCCGAGGAGGTGGAGGTTCTGGTGGACCTCCAGGAAGGCCAGGGGGAGGGCGTGGCCTGGGGGTGCGACCTGACCGAGGGGTACGTGCGGATTAACGCCCTTTACACCACCTAGCGGGCGAGGGCGTGGCGGGAAGTTTATCCCGCTTCCCTTGAGGAGGAAAAGGGTGTATCCTGGGTGGTGAAAGGGGGTAGAAATGATGAAACGGTTGTGGGTAGTATTCCTCTTGGCCGCCGTTTTTTTCCTCTGTTGCCTTGGCGCAGTCCCCGGGTTACGGGGTGTATTCGGGTTGGCCCACTTATTTGGGCCTGCAGTTCCAGACGGGCAATCTCCGCCTTGGTGCGGGGTTGGGGTCCTTTGGACTGGCAGGGGATGCCGGGCTTATCTTGCTAAGAGTGCCGTTCCTGCGGAGCAAGGGGTTTCTTTGGACTGGTACTACGGGGTTGGTGTCGGGGTAGGGGTGTGGGTCTTCTATGGCTCCGGGGGCTTTACCCTGTTTCCCCATGGGCTTGCGGGGGTGGAGTACCGCTTCCCGGGAATGCCTTTAGCGCCTATGGGGAGCTGAATTTGGGTGTCACCGTGGGGCTGGGTACTCTGTCGTTATTAGGATTCTATCCAGACTTTGCTGGTCGGGTGGGGTGATCTTCCGTTAGGTGAGCGTGCGCTAACATGGAGGGGATGCGCTGGCTTCCCCTCCTTGTCTTTTTGCTTGCCGCCTGTGCCCGGCCCGACACGGCTCCCCCAGAGCTTGGCCTGGTGGAGCCCAGCGGGGGGGGGCCTGGCCCCCGGGCGGGACCTCCTGGTGGAGGGCTACGCCTTTGACCCCTCGGGGGTGGCGAGCGTGCGGGCGGGAGGCCAGGAGGTTCTGCCGGAAGGGGAGAGGGGCAAGAAGCTGGTCCGCTTTCGCTTCCGCCTGCGGGCTCCCGCCTCGGGGCAGGTGGAGGTGCGCTTGGAGGCGGAGGATACCCGGGGCAACCGGGTGGAAAAGCGGTTTCCCTTGGTCCTAGACGCCTCCCCCCCGCGGATCGTGGTAGAGCGGGTGGAGGGGCAGGGGAACCAGGTCTGGGTCTACGGTTGGGTGGAGGACAACGTGGGGGTGGACCGGGTGACCCTCCAGGTGGGAGGGCGGTTTACCCCCCTATCCCTGCCCAAGGGGCCGAGGGTTTCCTTCTCGGTGGAGGCGCCTCGAGGGGCCGTCTTGGTGGCGGTGGACGCCGCCGGGAACCGCTCCTCCCGCCGCCTTCCCTGATCCCCGTGGTACACTGCCCTCGGTATGCCGGATGCCGGCGAGACCCTGGCCCATCTGGCCCGGGCTTTGAGAGAGACGCCCGCCCACCGGGAGGCCTCTTCCAAGCTCCGGGAGATCGTCAAGCTCCTGCACCGCCTGCCGCCTTCCCGGGAGCGGGACGGGCTATTGGCGGTGGCCTACCTGCGCCTTTACCAGGCCTTAGGGAAAGAGGAGGACTACCTGAGGGGGTATAGCTACGCCCGCACCGCCCGGGTGGAGGCGGTGCGGCTCATGGCCGAGCGGATGGCCGGGACCCCGGGGGGAGAGTGATACCACCCCATGCTGGCTTGGGCCAGCATGGGGGCCCCTAGGCGGGCTTCCCCGAGCCGGTAGGGCGAAGGAAACAGGGAGAAAGGGTATGAAGGAGCTATTGGGGCTTTTGGCGGTCTGGTCCATCGTGCTCTCGGGTTTGGCCTTGCTCGGGGGCGTGGCCCTTATCCGGAGAGGGAACCGGGTGGGGCACCACCGGGCCATGCTCACCGCTACGGGTCTGGCCGCCCTCTTTTTGGTCTTCTACCTGGCCAAGTGGGGGCTCTACGGCACCACGGCTACGGGGGCCCCGAGGCCTGGCGGGGGGTGTACTACTTCGTGCTCTTCAGCCACACCCTCCTCGCCGCCCTCAACGGGCCCCTGGCCCTTTACGTGATCTGGCGGGCCCTTCGCGGGGAGTTCGTCCTCCACAAGCGCTGGGCCAGGGTCCTGGTGCCCATCTGGCTCTACGTGGCCCTCACGGGCTGGGTCATCTACCTGGTTTTGAAGCGCTACGGGGCGGAAACCGGAGGCCTCACCTTCTAGCCCAGGGCTCCACCACGATCTGGCCCCCCTCCACCCGGGCCCGCTCAGGGCCCCTGGCCTTTTCCCCTTCCGGGGCCTGGGCCAGGTGGGGGCCGATGCGCACCTGTTTGGCCGCAAGCTCCAGGGCGAAGATAAAGCGCCCCTCGTCCCCCAAGGCCCCGGCG
>BBBL01000324.1 GCA_001311545.1 Thermus kawarayensis JCM 12314
CGGAAGCCCGGCCTCCCAGGGGCCGGTCCCCGTTCACCACCCGGCCGTCCGGCAGGATGCGCCAGGCCTGGATGGCGTTGTAGTGGTAGCGGTTGTTCCTCCCCCACTTCTTGAAGAACTCCTCCCGGGTGGGCTGGGTGTTTCCCTTCTCGTCCCAGGCCCGGCTCCAAAGGACCACCTCCTCGCCCCTCCAGTACCAGGGGAGCTTAAAGCGCACGAAGGCGTACCGCTCCACGGGGGGCTCGAGGGCGGCCTCCCGCCAGGTCCGGCCCTCGTCAAAGGAGATCTCCACCTTGGTGACCCGCCCGTGGCCGCTCCAGGCGAGACCCCGGATCTCGTGGAAGCCGGGCCGGATCCTCTGCAGCCCCGAGGGGTAGGTGATGATGGACTCGGGGTCCATGACCCAGGTGAAGGCCAGGACCGCCCGTCGGCCATGACGTCGGTGTACTCGCTGGTCTCGTCCTTGGCCATGGCGGGGAGGTCCGTGACCAGGATGCGCCTTAGCCACTTCACCTGGATGCTCCCCTCCCACCCCGGCACCACCAGGCGCACGGGATAGCCCTGCTCGGGCCGAAGCGCCTCCCCGTTTTGCGCATAGGCCACCAGGACGTCCTCCATGGCCTTCTCCAGGGGGAGGGAACGGGTGTACATGGCGGCGTCCATCCCCTCGGGGATGAGCACCTGGCCCCGGGCTTCACCCCCGCCTCCTTGAGGAGGAGGGCCAGGGGCACCCCGGTCCAGCTGGCGTTGGAGGCGAGGCCGCGGCTGCGGGTGGCGGTGAGATTGGGGTCCGGGGGGTTGCGGTAGCCGTTCTGCCCGTTCCCGGCGCACTCAATGAAGTAGGTGCGGGTAACGGAGGGGAAGCGCTTGAGGTCCTCGAGGGTGAAGACCAGGGGGCGCTCCACCATCCCGTGGATCACCAGGCGGTAGTGCCTGGGGTCCACCTGGGGCACGCCGGCGTGGTGGCGCTCAAAGTGGAGCCCGTTGGGGGTGATGACCCTTCCAGCTTCTCCAGAGGGGCGAAGTCCGCCCCCGAGTGACGGGTGCGCAGGTTGGGGGAGATGTAGCGCACCACCTCGGCCTCGAAGGGGCTCCTTTCCCCGTACTCGGAAAGGGGCGCCCCCAGAGTCTTGGTGGGGGCGAAGGTCTCCTCCGTCCAGGGAAGCCCCTGGGCCTTGCCCTTGAGGAGGCCTAAAAGCCCTCCGGCGCCCAAAAGCCGAAAGAACCTCCTTCGGTCCATATACCCTCCTAGCGTATTCCCTTCCGGCAAGGGAAAACCCCGCCCCCCAAAGGGGCGGGGGTCTAGGCCCTCAGGCCGGGCCGAACATGTCGTTCCAAAGCCCCGTTGCCCAGCCGATGGCGGCGATGCCGTTCGCCTGGGAGCGCTGGTTGTCCACGGCGCTTTGGGCCTTGATCTGCTTGGCCGCCTCGTCCCAGGAGTAGTTGGCGGAGACCCAGATGGCCTCCTCCGAGTCCACGAAGGAGTAGCAGATGTTGTGGGGAAGCTCGGGGGGGATCTCGGCGAGGGGCTTGCCCTTCAGACGCTCCACGATCTGCCGGGCCACGATGGTGCCGGAGACGTAGGCCACCATGCCGCTCTTGGGGAAGGGGGTGTTGCCGGTAATGTCCCCCACCAGGTAGACGCGGTCGTCCTTCTCCGAGAGGAAGTAGGGCACCCGCACGTTGGCCCAGCGCTCCCCCAGGCCTGCGGTGCGCACCAGCTCCCCTGCCTTCATGGGGGGATGATGTCCGCCAGGGCGAAGGGCACGTCCCCAAGCTCCGTCAGGACCGCTTCTTCCCGTAGTCCAGCCCAGTGATGCGGGTGTTGGGGTGGTACTCCAGGTAGTCCTTGTAGAGCTCATTGTAGGCGGCGAGGAACCCCGGGGCCTTGGAGACGGGCTGCGGGTTGGCGTCCAGGACGATGACCTTGCCCTTGACCCCCTTGGTCTTAAGCCGCCAGGCCAGCATGGCCGCCCGCTCATAGGGCCCAGGGGGGCAGCGGTAGGGAGGGTTGGGGATGTACATGACCAGCTCCCCCCCGGTCTCGTCAAACTGGTCCAGCATGCGGCGTAGGGCGATGTGCTCAAAGGGCTTGAAGCCCACGGGCATGAGGTGCTTCACCTCGGCGTAGCCGGGGATGGCCTCGTACATGTAATCGATCCCCGGGCCAGGACCAGAAGGTCGTAGGCCAGGTAGCCCCCCGTGGTGCGCACCAGGCGGCGGTCCCGCTGGATGTCCAGGACCCTTTCCTGGACGAAGATGACCCCGTCCTTGACCACGTTGGTGTAGTCAAAGACCAGCCACTCCAAGGGCTTCAGCCCCGCCAGGAAGAGGTTGGACATGGGGCAGGACATGAAGATGGGCTTCTGCTCCACCAGGACCACTTCCACCTCGGGGGCCTGCTGCTTCACCTTGCGGGCCACCGTGGTCCCCCCCCCATCCACCCCCGATGACC
>BBBL01000325.1 GCA_001311545.1 Thermus kawarayensis JCM 12314
TTTGGGGGGCGAAGGCGGCCACCATGACGAGCTGGGGGGGGTGGGACCGTCGGGGCGGGCCCGAAGGGAGTATCGGGCACGCCGTTCCAGACCACCCTGAGCCTCTCCGGGGGCACCACCCGGTGGCGAAGGGCGAGGTCCCGGTCGTGGTGGGACACGGCGATCACCCGGTCCCCAAGCTTTCCGGCTAGGCGCTCCATGGCGAGGGCGAGCTTCCTCCGCCCTTCCGGAACCCCCTCGGTGAAGGCCCAGCCGTGGGCGGTGAAGACGCTCTTCACCCCCAGGGCCCGGGCCCCCAAGCGTCCTAAAAACCCCGCCTTGGAGGAGTGGGCGTGGAGGAGGTGGGGCCGCACCTTCCGGACGAGGGCCATCACCTCAAAGAGGCCAAGGGGGTCCTTTGTAGGGCGCACGGGCTGGACCAGGTACCTTAAGGGGCGAACCTTAACCCCTAAGCGCTCCGCCTCCTCCACCAGGAAGCCGTCCCGGTCCTCCCCCACGCCCAGGTGTAGCTCTGCCCGGTCCCGAAAGCCCCTGAGGAGCTCCAGGAGGTGGACCTGGGCTCCCCCAGGCTCAGCGCGGGTGATGAGGTAGAGGAGGCGCATGACTAACCCGTACTAGGTTAAGAAGAATCTAGGTCGTCCAATGTTTCCCAGCCAGGAACCCAAGTTTGGGCCACCACTCTTATCGCACTCTGAGCTTTTGCAAGGTCCTCTAGATTTAAAGGTGAAAATCTTGGCCTACGCTCTAATAACGACCCAAGGTTGAGGTGATGTGCGACATAAGTGATAAAAGTTTTTATATAACTCTTCCCAATGAAAACAGCCGTTCTCCTCCAACCAACAAGCTGAGGTCCATAGCGCCGAAGTATTCGGCGTTCGCTAGCATAGCCCAGCAAAAAAAATGTTGGAGCTTTACAACGCCAAACCATCGGTAAAAGTACAAAGGTTCTGCAAGGACACTTATCTTGGCGATGTTCCAAGTTCGTACAAAGAATTCACGATCTTCGGCTCTAGGATAATCTAAGGAATAGGGGTTCTTTTGATACCAACCCCTCCGGGCAAGGAGAGAAGCATGCAAGTACCCTCCCCAAGACAGCACGTCCTCTAGTGATGGTTGGCGTGCGGGCCAAAGAGCAAGAGGCTGGTTCCGTCGGTCTACCATATAAGCCCCTGTCGTTACAGCATCCAGTCCTGGGTTTTCGAGAAGATGCGCTACTTGGCGCTCTAGCTCCGTGGGTCCATAAGATCATCGGCATCCATGCGAGCGATGAAGTCTCCAGAGGCTTCCTCTAGAACCTGGTTCAGCCGGTAGGGCAAACCCCGCCGTTTCCCATCGGTCAGGACACGCACCCTGGGGTCTTCGATTTTCCTTAAACGCTCCAAACTCCCGTCCGTGGACCCATCGTCCACCACCACAAGCTCCCACGAGGAATAGGTCTGGGCAAAGACGGACCTTATGGCCCATGACAAGAAGGACCCCGGGTTGTACACGGGGAGCCCTACCGTGACAAGAGGGGGATCCTTGGCGAGAGAGTTTCCACGCATACCCATCCCTCCTCAAGCTCCCAGTTCTCCTCAGCGGAAGTCCTCGTACGGTATAAGCCTGCCGCGTAGTCCGAGATAGGCCGCCTTGGCCCAAAAGACAAACCCTGGCCAGTCCCACCTCCGAAGGAAAAGGAAGAAGAGGGCATGCCTTATAGCTTCCAAAAGCACCCAGCTGGCCAAAGCCTGCTATGTTTGCGGAAGATGTACATCCGGTTACGAAAGTTGTAAAAGTCCTTGAACTTGCTTCCGGAGTAACCAACGGCGAAGCGCTTTCCTAAGAGGAAGAAGAGTTCTCCCGAGAAACTCGGATGCCTTACCCGAACCCAAGGGAGGATTGCCGTCCTAAGTCCCGCTCTCAGTATACGCCTGTTGTACTCCACTTCATCGCCCCGGATGAAGAGGCGGGAGTCGGGTAACCCTACCCGCTCCACCACACGTCTGTTGAGTAGAACGCCTAGAAACAGAAGGTTCTCCCTGAAGCGCGGCTTATCTTGGAGTACTGAACGCAACTCGTAGGTCAACACCCCTCTCTTCAGGAGGGGACAAGCAAGCTTCTCGGGGTCATCGTAGGAAACAGCAATGGGGCTGGCTATGTCCAGGGTGTAGCGCTTAGCGGCCTCCAGGAGGAAAAAGAGGGTGGTGGCTTCCGGGATCGTATCATCGTCGAGTACCCATATCCACTCATATCCTTCCTCGTAAGCCCTCTTCATGCCCTCGTGGAATCCCCCTGCTCCCCCTCGGTTCTCGGGGAGCCTGAGGACCTCCACCTGGGGGAAGGCCTCTTGAAGCATCTCGGGGGTGCCGTCGGTGGAGGCGTTGTCCACCACCAGGACGTGGTCGGGGGGGCGGGTCTGGGAAAGCACCGCCTGCAAGCACTCCCGGAGGAGCGCCTTCCGGTTGTAGGTCACGATC
>BBBL01000326.1 GCA_001311545.1 Thermus kawarayensis JCM 12314
CCCAAGGTAGAAGGGGGCCTCCCGGAAGAGGACCTCGGCCCGCGCCCGCACGGCGGGGTAAAGCCCCTCCACCCCCACCTCCCGCCCCAGGGCCTCCAGGACCTCCTGGGTCACGGCGTGGTCCCGGAGGAGGGTGTCGTCCAGGTCCAGAAGCCAAAGCCGCGCGGCCACTACCCCTCCCGCACCAAGACCGGGTTCTCCCCGGGGTCAAAGAGGAGGAGGTGATCCCCCGCCTCGCGAAAGGGGAGGCCGTACTTGCCGAGGCGGAGCTTCTCGTGGGGAAGGCTCTCCACCAGGAAGACGATCCGACCCTCCTCCAAGGCCACCCGGGCGAAGCCTGGCCCTCGGGCCTCGGCCTTTGCGGTCCCCGCTCCACCCCTCCCGCCCCGGGCCGGAGGAGAAGAAGGGGGCCCTCCTTGGGGGAGAGGAGGGCCTCCCCGGGGAGGAGCTCCTCCAGGGCCAGGCCCAGGGCCTGGTAAAAGCTCACCCCTTGGCCGAGGTCGGGCACGTAGACCAAAAGGGTCTCGCTCATAGCCTCCTCAGGAAGCGGCGCAGGTCCTCCTCGTCCCCCACCACCTGAAGGAGGGCCAGATCCTCGGGGGCGATCTCCCCGTGGGCCTTAAGGAGGCCAAGCCAGTAAGGGTCCACCGCCAAGGGCCGCCCCAGGCCCCGCCTCAGGTAGAGGAGGTTCCAGGCCAGAAGGAGCTCCGCCAGGTTCCCACCCCCCCGGGCAGGCCAGATACCCCGCCCCCAGGTCCAGAAGCCGGCCCATGCGCTCAGGAAGGGTGGCGGCGGGGAGCTCCAGGTCCACGAAGGGGTTGGGGGCCTTTCTCTCGGGGAAAAGGGCGGGGGCCGTCACCCCCACCACCAGGCCCCCCTTGGCCTTCGCCCCCTTGGCCAGGGCCTCCATCCCTCCCTGGTACCCGCCGCAGGCCAGGCCAAAGCCCTCCTCGGCCACGACCTCCCCGTAGCGCACCAGCCTGGCGTAAGAGGGATCCTCCGGGGAGAGGCGGGAGGAGACGAAGACGGAGAGAAAGCGCATCTAGCGGCAGCGGACCACGAGGACGGGGACGGAGACCCGGTGCAACACCCCTTCCGTCACCGAGCCCAGAAGGAGCTTGTCCAGGCCCGTGCGCCCGTGGGTGCCCATGACCAAGAGGTCAAAGCCCTTGGCCGCCTCCACGATGGTGGGGATGGGGGTTCCTTCCCTCACCTCCCCCGTGGCCTCCACCCCCTTCTCCTGGCTAGGGCCAGGGCCTTCCGTATGGCCTCTTCCCCGGCCTTTTTCAGGTCCTCCAAGAGCTCCAGGCCGTAGGGGACGCTTTCCGGAGCGATCCAGATGGCCTGGGCGGGGTTTTCCAGAACGTAGAGGAAGTGGACCTTGGCCCCCAGAGCCTTGGCGAGCCCGAGGCCGTGCTCCAGGGCCTGGAAGCTGCAGGGGCTGCCGTCTGTGGGCATGAGGATGGTCTTGTACATGGGCACCTCCTTGTTTCCATCATACGGCAAGGCGCTTTAGACTCGGGCCATGTGGATCTACGGGCGGAATCCGGTCCTCGAGGCCCTCAAGGCGGGCCAGGTGCGGCGGGTGCTGGTGGCCAAGGGGGTGGAGGGCTGGCTCCTCCGGGAACTCAAGAGGCTGGGGGCGGACTACACCCTGGTGCCCCGCATTGAGCTGGACGCCCTCCTCAGGACCACCCACCACCAGGGGGTGGCGGCGGAGGTGGAAGAACCCCCTTACGCCACCCTGGAGGACGCCCTCCGCCTGGCCGAGGCTCGGAAGGAGACGCCCCTTCTGGTGGCCTTGGACGGGATCACCGACCCCCGGAACTACGGGGCCATGATCCGGAGCGCCCTCGCCCTGGGGGCCCACGGGGTGGTCTCCGAGGAGCGCCGCTTTGCCCCCCTCTCCCCCCTGGCCCTGAAGGCCAGCGCAGGGGCTGCCCTAAAAATCCCGGTGGTGAAGGTGAAGAACCTCCCCCGGGCCCTCAAAGACCTCAAGGAGCGGGGCCTTTGGGTCTACGGCCTGGACGTGCGGGGGGAGAAGACCCCGGGGGAACTGGACTTCCGGAGGCCCCTGGTCCTGGTGGTGGGCTCGGAGGGGGAGGGCATGCGGAGGCTGGTGCGGGAGACCTGCGACGAGCTCTTCCGCATCCCCATCCGCCCCGAGGCCGAGTCCCTGAACGCCTCCGTGGCCCTGGGCATCGCCCTCTACCAGGCGGGCCTCGCCCGGGGTGTAGGATAGGGGCGTGGACTGGGTCAGGCTCCTCTCCCGCCTCCTCCAGGCGGAAAGCCTTCCCGGGCAAGAAGGGGAGGCGGCGGCCCTCCTCCTGGAGGCCCTCAAGGGGCTGGGCCTCGAGGCCGGCCTGGACGAGGCGGGCAACGTGGAGGCCTTCTGGGGGAGAAGGGGCCCGAGGTGGTCCTCACCGGGCACCTGGACGTGGT
>BBBL01000327.1 GCA_001311545.1 Thermus kawarayensis JCM 12314
CGCCGCCTGCAGGGCCCGCACCGGGTCCACCAGGCCCGCCCCGCAGTCGGCGGACCTCAGGGTAACCGTCACCCTGGGATGGGGCTGCCCGGTGCAGGCCTGGTCGGAGAGGGGCCTCGCCGTGCTCTTGAGGATGTTCAAGACCTCGGCATAGCCCAGGCCGGGGTTCTTCGCCTTCATGAGGGCCACAATCCCCGCCACGTGGGGGGCGGCCATGGAGGTGCCCTGGTAGAAGACGTAGGCGGGGCCTCCTTGCTGGTTGCTCCAGAGGGTGCTGAGAACCCCATCGGGGTACCCGTCCCCGTTGAGGTCCTGGGTCACGTCCCCTCCCGGGGCCATGACGTCTATCCGGGGGCCGTAGTTGGAGAAGAAGGAGCGGTAGTTGCGGAACTCCGTGGCCCCCACGGTGATCACCCCCTGGCAGCTGGCGGGAGTATAGTTGCTGGCGTCATCCTGCTCGTTCCCCGCCGCCACCACGATCACCGGCTTCTGGGGCTGGGCGTTCACCCGGTTGATGGCCTCCTGCCAAGCGGGCAACTGGTTGCAAAGCCCCCCACCCCCCAGGGACATGTTGATCACCTGAGCGGGGTTGGCGTTCCGGGGCACCCCGGGAACGTCTACTCCTGCAGCCCAGAGGAGGCCGTCCAGGATATCGGCGTCGGCTCCTCCACCCAACCCCAGGACCCGCACGGGCACCACCCTGGCCCCCCCAGCTCACCCCCGCCACCCCCTGGCCGTTGTTGGTGAGGGCGGCGATGGTCCCGGCCACGTGGGAGCCGTGGTAGCCGCTTCCCCTGTCCCCCTCCGAGGCCGCCTCCTCGTCCTCGGGGTCGGGGTCGCGCCCGTCCCCGTCCATGGCCACCTCCGGGTAGGAGATGAAGTCGTACCCAGGGAGGAAGACGGGGGTGAGGTCGGGGTGGCGCTTGCGGATCAGGGCCCCCGAGTCCACCACGGCCACCACCACGGGCCGGCTCGTCCCGTCCTCCAGGTCCCAGGCGGCGGGGAGGTTCAGGTGCTGGGGGTCGTAGTGCACTGGTACCGGTAGTACTCATCGTTGGGCGTCTTCAGGGGGTACCGGAGGTAGTTGGGCTGGGCGTAGGCCACCCCGGGGAGGGCCGCCACCCGGGCGGCCAGGGCCTCCAGGCCGGCCACCTCGACCAGGGCCTGGGGAGAGACCCCCTCCTCCACCCGGTAGACCCCCGCGCCGGGAAGGCCCATGGGCCGCTGGAGGCGCAGGGAGAGGCCACCCGCCCGTAGGACCTGGGGAAGGGCCTGGGGCGCCAGGGCTTCCCTGAGCTTTACGATGAGCTCCCCCGGCACCGCCTGAGGCTCGGGAGGAAGGGAGGGCATAGACCCCACCCCGGCCTCCAGGGGGGGGAGGGCTTGGCCCTGGAGGCCCGCCCCCAGGCTCACCGTGCCGGAGATGTTCCCGCCCCCCTGCACGGTGAGGGCCAGGGGATGGGTGCGGGTGAGGCTTCCCGAGGTGGCCTTGAGGGTCAGGTTGTAGCTCCCGGGCGGGGTGGAGGCCTGGGTGGCGAGGGTGAGGTCGGCCCGCACCGGGGCGGTCCCCACCACGTTCACCGCCTGGGGGGAGAGGCTCACCCCCTGGGGCCCCTCCAGCTCAGGAGCACCGCCCCCTGGAACCCCCCTTGAGGGGCGACCGTGAGGCGCAAGGGGGCGCTCCCCCCCGCCTGGAGGGTGACCTGGGAGGCTCCAGGGCCAGGGTAAAGCCAGGGGGGTTACCCCCACCCCCGTTTGGGGGCGGGGCGCTACCTTCCTGCTGGCACCCGTAGAGCGCCAAGAGCCCCAGCAGGAAGGCCCACCGGAGCGTTCTGGTAACCGTAGCCACCATACACCTCCATGACCAGGGACAGCCCGCTCCGGCCGGGGGCGATGAGACGTTGCCCTGGGAATCCGTGTAAATGCCCAGGTAGTCCGGAGGGCTCACCTGCCCATCCCCATCCATGTCCTTGAACCCCACGAGGACGTACTGCCCCGCCACCAGGCCGGAAACGTTGAAGGGGGCCTGCCGGCCGTCCTGGCCGATCTGAACGCCCTTGCTCTTGTCCTGGTCAAAGGCCTCCTGGGAAGGGTCGTAGTAGGCGAGCAAACCCGCCAGCAGCGCCCGCACGGTTCCCCCCTAGGGGTAGACCCGAAGCCCCGCCCGCAGGTCCAGGCCGAAGCTGGTTCCTCCTGCGAACCAAAGGGTGGGCTCGGCCCGGGCCACGAAGGCCACCTGGCGGTTGAGGAAGTACTCCATCCCCGCCACCCCGTTGAGGCCGAAAACCGTCTGCCCGCCCCCGAAGAAGACCCTGAAGCCCAGGCCCGCCAGGGGGCTCATCCCGGCCCCGTACTTCCCAAAGTGGAAGAGCCCGGAAAAGGCCCAGCTCAAAGGCTGCGCCCCCCTGGGCCACCCCGATG
>BBBL01000328.1 GCA_001311545.1 Thermus kawarayensis JCM 12314
GGATGGGGTCGCCGTGGGGGTCGAAGGCCGGGTGGCCCAGGGCCTCGGCGATGCGTTCCTCCAGGGCCTCGCTGATCACGTGCTCCAGGCGCTCGGCCTCCTCGTGGACCTCCTCCCAGCCGTAGCCCAGGGCCTGGTGGAGGTAGGCCTCGAGGAGGCGGTGGTGGCGCAGGATCTCCAGGGCCACCTTCCGCCCCGCCTCCGTGAGCCTGGCTCCCCGGTAGGGGCTGTGGTGCACCAGCCCAGGGCCGCAAGCTTTTTCAGCATCCCCGTGGCGGAAGGCGGCTTGACCCCAAGCCGCTCTGCCAAGGTCTGGGTGGGGACGGGCCCCCCGAGGCCCTCCTCCAACAGAAAGAGCTGTTTCAGGTAATCCTCCTGGGCTTCCGAGAGCGGGGTGCGGGCCATCCCCTTAAAGGTAGCATGGGGCCATGGACCTCACCCACTACCCCTACCCTTCCCGCCGCCAGGTGGTTTTGGCAGGCGGGGTGCGGTGGCCACGAGCCAACCTTTGGCGGCTTTAGCGGGGATGGAGATGTTCTTGAAGGGGGGGAGCGCGGTGGACGCGGCCCTTGCCATGGCCGCCTGCCTCACCGTGGTGGAGCCCACCTCCAACGGCCTTGGGGGGGACCTTTTTGCCCTGGTGTGGGACGGCGCCCTCCACGGCCTGAACGCTTCTGGCCGAAGCCCCCAAGCCCTTACTCCGGAGAAGCTTCCCGGGGGAATGCCGGAGAGGGGCTGGCTTCCCGTGACGGTGCCTGGGGCGGTTTCGGGGTGGCGGGCCCTGCACGAGAGGTGGGGGCGGTTGCCCTTTGCGGAGGTCCTTGCCCCGGCCATCCGGTACGCCGAGGAGGGGTTTCCCGTGGGTCCCGAGACGGCCCGGAGCTGGCGGCGGGCGGAGGGGGTCTACCTCCCCCTGGAGGGGCGGGAGTTCGCCGCCTTCAAGGAGGTGTTCTTTCCTGGGGAAGGGCTCCCCGGGCCGGGGAGGTGTGGCGGAGCCCCTTGCACGCCAAGACCCTGAGGGAGATCGCCGAGACCTACGGGGAAAGCCTTTACCGGGGAGCCCTGGCCGAGGCCCTCGCCCGCTTCAGCGAGGCCACTGGGGGCCTTCTTACCCGGGAGGACCTGGCTGCCCACGCCCCGGAATGGGTGACGCCCCTTTCCACGGAGTACAAGGGGCTCACCGTCTGGGAGCTTCCTCCGAACGGCCAGGGGGTGGCGGTGCTCCTGGCCCTGAACCTCCTCCTGGGGTTTGACCTGAGGCCGGAGGATCCTCTGAGCTACCACGTGCAGATTGAGGCCATGCGCCTGGCCCTGGCGGACACCTACCGCTTCGTGGCCGACCCCGGGCACATGGAGCTTTCCCCGGAGGCCTTCCTCTCCAAGGCCTACGCGGCGGAGAGGAGGAGGCTCATTGGGGAGCGGGCCCTTCCCCGGGTCCTCCCCGGGCTCCGCCCCGAGGGGACGGTCTACCTGGCGGCGGCGGACGGGGAGGTGATGGTCTCCCTGATCCAGTCCAACTACCAGGGGTTTGGCTCCGGGGTGCTGGTGCCTGGTACGGGGATTGCCCTGCAGAACCGGGGCCTGGGGTTCACTTTGGAGGAGGGACACCCGAACCGGGTGGGGCCGGGGAAGAGGCCCTTTCACACCATCATCCCGGGTTTTCTCACGCGGGAGGGGAAGCCCCTTGGGCCCTTTGGGGTCATGGGGGGTTTTATGCAGCCCCAGGGGCACGTGCAGGTGGTGGTGGGCCTGGCGGACTTTGGGCTGAACCCCCAGGCGGCCCTGGACCGGCCCCGGTGGCAGGTGGTGCCGGGGGACGAGGTGGTTTTGGAGCCCGGCATTTCCCAGGCCACGGCCCTTTTTCTCAAGGACCTGGGGCACCGGGTGCGGTACGAGGCGGAGTACGCCTTCTTTGGGCGGGGCCAGGCGGTTTTTCGCCTGGGGGAGGTCCTTTGCGCCGCCTCTGACCCCCGGGCGGAGGGGCTCGCCCTGGCCCTTTAGAACGGGGTTTCCGCCCAAGCCGGGGGCGGGAGGCCCAGGAGGCGTTTGAGCCCCAAACCGGCCTCCACCCCTTGGGTGCCGTAGTTGTTGTTGAAGATGACGAAGACCTTTTCCGCCCGCTCCGCCAGGGTGCGGGTAGCCTCCGCCAGGTCCTGAAGCTCCTCCTCCGAGTAGCGCCAGTTGAAGCGCTCGTAGGGCCTGGTGTGGGGTCCTTTCCAGGCCTCGGCGTTCCGGCCGTGGCAGCGGAGGACCGCCACCTCCCGGGTGGGCTCCAGTACCTGGGCGGGGCCTCGGGGTGGGGCGGGGCGTCCACGCTCACGTGGACGAGGCCGAGGCGCATAAGCTCCCGCTTCACGAAGCCCCAGGCGGTGTACCACCTGGGGTTGCCGGAACGTACCTCA
>BBBL01000329.1 GCA_001311545.1 Thermus kawarayensis JCM 12314
GCCGGTAGGGGGCGGTGCGCAGGAGGGGGTGCTCCTTCCTGAGCCGGGCCAGCCGCCTCACCGTTTCCCGGATGGCCCTTTGCCAGCGGGCCTCCTCCCAGACCATCCCGCCCCGGTTCTCCGGGTCGGGGCCCCCTTCCATGCCCACCTCTTCCCCGTAGTAGACCGTAGTTCCCGGGGAGGAGGAAGAGCAGGGCCAAGGCCAGCCTTGCCCGCTCCACGCTGCCCCGCAGGAGGCTCAGGAGGCGGGGGGTGTCGTGGGAGGTGAGGAGGTTCATCTGGGCCCGCACCACCTCCTCCCGGTAGCGGCCGAAGAGGTTTTCCAGGCGGTGGCTGAAGGCCAGGGCCTGGAGGGGCTCAATGGGCCCCAGGCCTGAGCGGGCGGAAAGCTCCCGGTCCAAAGCCTCCCCGCCCACGAAGCCCAGGAGGGCCCGGCTCAGGGGGTAGTTCATGGTGGCGTCAAACATGTCCCCCTGGAGCAGGAGTCGGCTTCTTCCCAGACCTCCCCCACCAGGTAGGCCTCGGGGTTCGCCCCCTTCACCCGCCGGCGGAAGGCCCGCCAGAACTCGGGTCCGGGATCTCGCCCGGCACGTCCAGCCGCCAGCCGTCGGCTCCGAAGCGCACCCAGTGCTCGGCCACGGAGAGCAGGTACTCCTGCACCGCCGGGGTTTCCACCTTGAGCTTGGGAAGCTCGGGGTTGCCCCACCAGGCCTCGTAGTTGGGCTCGAGGCCGTAGGCGTTGAGGGGGAAGCCCTTCACGTGGTACCAGTCCCGGTACGGGCTCGCCTCCCCGTTTTCCAAAAGGTGCTGGAAGGCGAAAAAGCCCCTTCCCGTGTGATTGAAGACCCCGTCCAGGATGACCCTGATCCCGTGGGCGTGGGCCACCTCCAGGAGGTGGCGGAGGGCGGCGTTGCCTCCCAGGAGGGGATCTACCTGGAAATAATCCACGGTGTGGTAGCGGTGGTTGGCGGTGGAGGCGAAGACGGGGTTGAGGTAGAGGGCCTCCACCCCCAGGTCCAGAAGGTACGGGATCTTCTCCGCCACGCCCCAGAGGGTCCCCCCCTTGAAGCCCCGGAGGGTGGGGGGGGCCTCCCAGGCCTCCAGGGGCCCCGCGGGGGCGGGCCTGCCCGGTGGGCCTGAGCGGAAGAAGCGGTCGGGGAAGATCTGGTAGAAGAAGGCGCCCTCGTACCAGGCCATGGGCCAGAGTGTACCACAGGAAGAATGTGCCCAGATCACAAAAATCCTTGCCGGGTCCAGGGGCTTTTGGTATCCTCCGGGGTGAGGGGTATGCGGGGCCAGCTCTTCGTCATGACCGGGGCCAGTGGGGTGGGCAAGGGCACGGTGCGGGCCAAGGTCCTGGAGCGCACCCGCCTCTTCTACTCCATCTCCATGACCACCCGTCCCCCCCGCCCGGGGGAGCGGCACGGGGTGGACTACTACTTCGTGGACCGGCCCACCTTTGAGGCCCTCCTCGCCCAGGGGGGGTTTCTGGAGCACGCCGAGTACGTGGGGCACCTCTACGGCACCCCTAAGGCCCCGGTGGAGCGGGCCCTGGCCAGGGGAGAGGACGTGCTCTTGGAGATTGAGGTCCAGGGGGCCCTCCAGGTGAAGGAGAGGATGCCCGAGGCCGTGCTCATCTTTTTGGTGCCCCCTTCCCTCTCCGAGCTGAAGCGGCGCCTGGTCTACCGGGGCACGGACGACCCCGAGAGGATTCGGAAGCGCCTGGAGCAGGCGGAGAGGGAGATGAGGAACGCCCACCGCTTTGACTACGTGGTGGTGAACGACGTTCTGGAGGAGGCCGTGTCCGACTTCTTGGCCATCCTCACCGCCGAGCGCCGCCGCCAGGCGCGGATGGAGGAGGCCATCGGGCGGGCCTTGGCGCGGGACGAGGTTCTGGAAAGGGATCTGGACGAGGTTCTTAGGAGGAGCCATGGCGGAACCGGGGATTGACAAGCTTTTTGGCATGGTGGATTCCAAGTACCGGCTCACGGTGGTGGTGGCCAAGAGGGCCCAGCAGCTTTTGCGCCATCGCTTCAAGAACACCGTCTTGGAACCGGAGGAAAGGCCGAAGATGCGCACCCTCGAGGGCCTCTTTGACGACCCCAACGCCGTCACCTGGGCCATGAAGGAGCTTCTGGTGGGGAGGCTCGTCTTCGGGGAGGGGCTGGTCCCCGAGGACCGCCTGCAAAAGGAGATGGAGAAGCTTTACCCCGTGGGGGAAGAGGAGGCCTAGTGGCCCGGGTGCTGGTGGCGGTCACGGGAGGGGTGGCGGCCCTCAAGGCCCCCCACCTCCTCCGCCTCCTCCGGGCGAGAGGGCACGAGGTCCGGTCCTGGCCACGGAGAGGGCCTTGGCCTTCATCACCCCCCTTTCCCTGGCGGTGGCCGCGG
>BBBL01000330.1 GCA_001311545.1 Thermus kawarayensis JCM 12314
CCCCCCAGGACCCCGAGGCCCTCTTCCGCCGCTCGAGGGGGCCTGGCGGGAGGCGGAGGAATACTTCCTGGAAACGGGCCTGGACTTTCCCCTCCTGGTGAGCGAGTGGGCCCGTGAGGCCCTCGAGCCCCTCCTCCACCGCAAGCGCCTTCCCCCCTACCCCTCCCTGCACGGGGCCTTCGCCCAGGGCCTCGCCCTGGGGAGAAGGGTGCGCCAGGGGCTTCCCTAGCCCTAGAGGATCCGTTTCCCGAGAAGGCTCAAGGTAAGCCCCACCATCATCTCCGCCGTGCGGTTCTTTTCGTCCAGAATGGGGTTCACCTCCACCAGGTCCAGGCTCCGCACCCTCCCCGACTGGGCCAAAACCTCCATGAGCAGGTGGGCCTCCCGGTAAGTGAGCCCCCCGGGCACCGGGGTGCCCACCCCCGGGGCCAGGGCGGGGTCCAGGACGTCGGCGTCCAGGGAGACGTGCAGGGGAAGCCCCTCCAGGTAGGCCAGGGTTTCCTCGGCGATGCGGGCGATGCCCAGACGGTCCACCTCGTGCATGGTGTAGACCCTGACCCCCATCTCCTTAAGGAGGCGCCTCTCCCCCGGGTCCAGGCTCCGCACCCCAATGAGCACCACGTCCCTTGGGTCCACCGCCTGGAAGGCCTCGGTAAGCCGCGGGTGGCCCAGGCCGCAAAGCACCGCCAAGGGCATGCCGTGGATGTTGCCGGAGGGGCTGGTCTCGGGGGTGTTGAAGTCCGCGTGGGCGTCCACCCAGATGACCCCCGTCCGCCCCCGGGCCACCCCGGAGACCGAGCCCATGGAAAGGGAGTGGTCCCCCCCGAGGAGGATGGGGAACACCCCTTCGGGAAGGCCCCTGAGGCGTTCCTGGAGCTCCCGGGCCGCTTGGCGGATCTCTTCCAGGTAAGGTCCCTTTTTCGCCCTCAGGGTCTCGGCCAGGGGAACCCGCACGTCCCCCAGGTCCTCCACGGAAAGCCCCAGGGCCTCCAGCTCCTCCAGAAGCCGGGCGTAGCGCAGGGCGGAAGGCCCCATGTCCACCCCTCGCCTTCCCGCCCCCAGGTCCATGGGTACGCCCAAGACGGCCACGCGCTCCATGGGCCTGAGGGTAGCAAAAACCCCTATGCGTTGCTCGGGAAGTTTATGCCCTAGGAAAAGCCAGGCTTCCGCGCTATACTTGTAAGGATGGATTACGGCAAGGTGGTGAGCATTTAACCTGGCCCGGCTTTTGAAGGAAGGGGGGACCGCCCGCGCCTCGGGGGTGGTGGAGGAGGCCTTCCAGGTGGGGGAGGAGCGGTTCCCCCTGGCCGGGGAGGCCAGCTGGAAGGTGGCCGTCTCCTCCGTGGGGGGAAGGAGTACTGGCTTTCCGGAGAGGTGGAGGGGGTGGTGTACATGGAGTGCCGGCGCTGCCTCAAGCCCACCCTACCCACGTGCGGGCCCATTTCCAGCACCTGCTCCGCTACGAACCGGGCCTTGCGGGGTGGTCTTTCACGAGGAGGACGAGGACGAGTACTACGCCTTCGGCGAGCCCGACCTGGACCTATTGCCCTTCCTCACCGAGGCCTTCGTGACCGAGATGCCCTTCACCGTGCTCTGCGAGGAAGGGTGCAAGGGGCTATGCCCGGTGTGCGGGGCCGACCGCAACCTGGTGGACTGCGGCCACGAGGTGGAAACCCCCCACCCCCTCCTGGGCCTCAAGAACCTCCTTCCCGAACTCTAGCCCTTCTGCTATACTGCCAAGGGTTTAGCGGGGCCCAAGGCCCCGCGCGGAGGATGGGAGATGGCCAAGCACCCAGTACCCAAGAAGAAGACCTCTAAGGCGCGGCGCGATGCCCGCAGAAGCCACCACGCCCCTCACCCCCCCCACCCTGGTCCCCTGCCCGGAGTGCAAGGCGATGAGGCCTCCCCACACCGTCTGCCCGGAGTGCGGCTACTACGACGGGCGCAAGGTCCTGGAGGTCTGACCTGAGGCCCCGGCCCCCGGGGCTTTAACCTTCCCCGGCGCCCCGGGTATAGTGGGGCCCATGACGGGAGGTCGGGCATGAGCGGCATCCTGGCCCTGGGGACCTACGTGCCCCAGAGGGTCATGAAAAACGAGGAGTTTGAGGCCTACCTGGACACCTCCGACGAGTGGATCGTAACCCGCACGGGGATCCGGGAGAGGCGCATCGCCGCCGAGGACGAGTACACCTCGGACCTGGCCTTTAAAGCGGTGGAGGACCTCCTAAGGCGCCACCCGGCGCCCTGGAAGGGGTGGACGGGGTCATCGTGGCCACCAACACCCCGGACGCCCTCTTCCCCGACACCGCCGCCCTGGTTCAGGCCCGCTTCGGCCTCCAGGCTTCGCCTACGACCTCCTGGCGGGCTGCCCCGGGTGGC
>BBBL01000331.1 GCA_001311545.1 Thermus kawarayensis JCM 12314
GGTGGGCCAGGGGCCCCGCCGCCGGGAGGTAGAGGTAGAGCCAGACCAGGCTCGCCACCGAGACGGCGGCCACCGTGGGGGCAAAGAGGAGGCTTTGGTACACCTCGGGCCAGCGTCCCCGGACCTGGAGGGTGAGGAGGGCGAGGCCGAGGGGCAGGAGGAAGTTGCCCACCAGGGCCAGCCCCGTGTAGGCCAGGGACTGGCGGAGGACCTGGCCAAGGAGGGGGTCAGCCAGGAGGGCCCTGTAGTTTTCCAGGCCCACAAAGGAGGCCTCGGGCCGGACCAGGTTCCAGTCCAGCAGGCTGAGCCCGAGGTTGGCGAGGAGGGGAAAGTAGACGAAGAGGCCGAGGAGGAGAAGGGCGGGTGCCAAGTAGAGGAAGGCCTCCCGCCCTTGCCCCAAGGCGGCTTTGGGAGAGAGGCGGGCCTGCCCTACTCGCTGCACCGCTCGCCCCCGATGAGGCGGTTGATCTCCTGGGCGGCCTCCTTCAGGGCGCTCTCCGCCGTGGCCTGGCCGCTCAAGGCCTTTTGCGTGGCCCGGAAAAGGGCTTGGCTGGCGGCCAGGCCGTTCTTACCCGGGAAGCTGGTCCAGGGGATGGTGAAGGGGAGCTGCCGAATCGCCACCCTCTGGATGGGGTTCTGTTCCACGAAGTCCTTTAGATACCGGGGGTCCTGGGTGAGGCCCGGGAGGAGGGGGACGTAGCCCGTCCCCTTGGTCCAGAGGGTGAACCCCTCGGGGGAGGTGAGGAACTGGATCAGCTTCCAGGAAGCCTCCTGGTGCCTGGGATCCCTGGAGAAGACGGCGAGGACATTGCCCCCTCCCGGGAGGGCAGGCCTCTTGGCCCCGAAGGTGGGGAAGGGGGCCCCCGGAGCTCAAACCGCCCCCTGGTCTGCTCCTGGAGGCCTGCCCGTCGGGCGATGGTGGTCATGAAGCCGCCACCTCCCCCGCCAGGAAGGCCTGCTCCCCCTGCTGCAGGGGCACCCCCAGGGCTAGGCCCTCCCGTACCAGGCCGGCCCACGTGGATAAGGCCTCCGCCGCCTCGGGGGCGTCCACCCCCGTGCGGTAGAAGCCCCCCTCGCAGCGCAGAAGCTCCCGCCGTTGGAGCGGATGAGGGCCTCCACGGCCCAGTTGTCGTCCAGAAGGATGAGGTATAGGCCGTACTTGCCGGTTCTGGCCTTGATCTGCCGGGCGGCCCGGCGCCAGCTTCCCAGGTGGCCGGGGGTCGGTCGGGGTCCAGGCCCGCCCGGCGGAAGAGGTCCGCGTTGTAGTAGGTGACGATGTTGGAGAGGGAGTAGGGCACCCCCACCATCCGCCCCTTGGCCATCCCCAGGGCGCGGATGTTGGGGGCGTAGCCCCCGAGGAGGCGTCCGGCGGTGTACTTGCGGTCCAGCTCGTCGGCCGGGACGAAGGGGAGGTTTTCGGCCACGTACCGGGTGTAGAGGTACCCGATCTGGGCCACATCGGGCGGGTTGCCCGCCGCCAGGGCCGCTTGGAGGTTCTGGAGAAGCCCGGTGTAGGCGTTGCTGGTAGCGTTCCTCCACCCTGATGCCCGGGTTGCGGCGCTCGAACTCCCGGAGGAGCTGCCTCAGGGCGGGGAGCCCGAAGGCCTCCGTGTTGATGTGCCAGTACTGGAGGGTAAGCTCCTGGGCCGAGGCCGGGGCCGCCAGCAGGAGCGCCAAGAGCAAGCGCTTCACCTCAGATCACCCCCGAGGCCAGGCTAAGCCCCTCCCGTCAGGCCAGAGTCAGGGCCCGTCCGCCTTGGAGAAGCGCCGGGGCCTAAGCAGGGCCAGCCCCACCTCCTCTCCCGGCCAGGCCTCCAGGCGCACCCAGGCCTCCCCTTGGGGCAGGCGGACCCGGCAGAGCACCTCTCCCCGCACCTCCCGCCTCTCCAGGACGGTGGCGGGGAGGGGCCCCCCAGGGCCACCTCCTCGTAGCGGAAGGCGAGGAGGGCCTCCTTCGGGGAGGAGGTTGGCCCGGCCGAAGGCCAGGAAGCCCGGGGAGGGAGCGGGGGTTCTCGTAGAGCATCCGGGGAGGCCCCACCTCCAGGAGCCGCCCTCCCGCCATCACCCCCACCCGGTCTCCCAGGATCATGGCCTCCTCGGGGTCGTGGGTCACGTGCAGGGCCGTGGCCCCGGCCGCCTTGAGGAGGGCCCGCACCTCGAGGCGAAGCCCCTCCCGGAGCACGGGGTCCAGGGCGCTGTAGGGCTCGTCCAGGAGGACCACCTGGGTCTGCGGGCCAAGGCCCTGGCCAGGGCCACCCTTTGGCGCTGCCCGCCGGAAAGCTGGTGGGGTTTCCGCCCCTCCAGGCCTCCGAGGCCCACCCGTTCCAGGAGGGCCAGGGCCTCCTTGCGGTCGGGCCTGGGCATCACCAGGAGGAGGTGCTCCAAG
>BBBL01000332.1 GCA_001311545.1 Thermus kawarayensis JCM 12314
CCGGGGCCTGGAGGTGGTGGTCTCGGGCTGGCAGGAGAGGACCTCCCTTTTCGCCCTGGACCTCCTCCGCACCTGGGCGGGTCTGGGGGTGCGCACCGTGATCTACACGGACGTGCGCCGGGACGGGACCCTCTTGGGCCTGGACCTGGAGGCGGTGGCCCGGGTGCGGGAAGCTTGGCCCCACGAACTCATCGCCGGGGGAGGCATCGCCTCGGTGGAGGACGTCCTGGCCTTGAAGCGCCTTGGGGTGGAGGGGGCCCTTTTGGGCAAGGCCCTTTACGAGGGGCGGATCAGGCTTCCGGAGATTTTGGAGGCGGTATGAAACTCCTTCAGTGGATCTTCCTTCTGGTGAGCCTGGGAGCGGGGGCGGTGGGGGTTTACCTGTACTACGCCTACCCCTTCTTGGCCCTCCCCTCTCCCTGGGGCCTCCTTCCCCTTTACTACCTGCTTCCCGGGGCCTACCTTTTGGGCCTCCTGGTGGGGGGGCTTTTCGCCCTGGCCCTTTGGCTTAGGGGGCTTGGGGAGAGGCGGGGGCTTCTCAGGGAGGTGCGGCGGCTCCAAGGGGAGGTGGAGGCCCTCAAGCGGGAGCGCCTCGAGGAGATCCCCCGCATTCCCGACCGGGAAGAACCATGAGCCGGGTCCGCTGGCGGCTTCTCCCCCTGCCGCCTGTGGCCAGGTGGCGGGAGGTGATGGCCCTCTTTGGGGTGGGTCCGGAGGCGGCTTTGGCCCTCTGGCACCGGGGGGTTGAGCGGCCGGAGACCTGGACCCACCCCTGGCCCCCCTTCCCCTGAGGGGCCTGGAGGAGGCGGTGGACCTTCTCCAGGCCGCTTTACGGGAGGGCAAGCGCATCCGCGTCCACGGGGACTACGACGCCGACGGGCTCACGGGCACGGCCATCCTGGTCCGGGGGCTTTCCGCTTTGGGGGCCAGGGTCCACCCCTTCATCCCCCACCGCCTCGAGGAGGGCTACGGCGTCCTCATGGACCGGGTTCCCGAGCACCTGGATGCGGCCGAGGTCTTCCTCACCGTGGACTGCGGCATCACCAACCACGCCGAGCTTAGGGAGCTTTGGGAAAACGGGGTGGAGGTTTTGGTCACCGACCACCACACCCCAGGAAAGACCCCGCCGCCCGGGCTCGTCCTCCACCCCGCCTACACCCCAGGCTGGGGGAGAAGCCCACGGGGGCCGGGGTGGCCTTTTTGCTCCTCCTGGCCCTCTACCGACGCCTGGGCCTGCCCCTGCCCTTGGAGTACGCCGACCTCGCCGCGGTGGGCACCATCGCCGACGTGGCCCCCCTCTGGGGCTGGAACCGGGCCCTGGTGCGGGAGGGCCTTTCCCGCCTTCGGGACTCCCCCTGGGTGGGCCTGAGGCGTCTGGCCCAAGCGGTGGGCTACACGGGGAAGGCGGTGGAGGTGGCCTTCCGCATCGCTCCCCGCCTCAACGCGGCAAGCCGCCTGGGGGAGGCGGAGAAGGCCCTGAGGCTTCTCCTCACCGACGACGAGGCCGAGGCCGAGGCCCTGGTGCAGGAGCTTTCCCGCCTGAACGCCCGCCGCCAGGCCATAGAGGAGGAGATGCTCCGCCGCCTCCTGCCCCAGGCGGACCCGGAGGAGAAGGCCATCGTCCTCCTGGACCCGGAGGGCCACCCGGGGGTGATGGGGATCGTGGCGAGCCGTATCCTGGAGGCCACCCTCAGGCCCGTCTTCCTGGTGGCCCAGGGGAAGGGGACGGTGCGGAGCCTTCCCCCCATCAGCGCCGTGGAGGCCCTGAGGAGCGCGGAAGACCTTCTCCTCCGCTACGGCGGGCACCGGGAGGCGGCGGGCTTCGCCCTGGAGGAGGAACGCTTCCCCGAGCTTAAGAGGCGCCTTTTGGTCTACGCCCAAAGCTTTCCCGACCCCGTGAAGGAGGTGGAGCTCGTCTCGCCCCTTCCACCCCCTTCCCTCCTGCCCCAGGTCTTTCGCGAGCTTCAGCCGCTGGAGCCCCACGGGGCCGGGAACCCT
This sequence comes from Thermus kawarayensis JCM 12314, assembly GCA_001311545.1. The sequence continues at coordinate 1,999 of BBBL01000332.1, forward strand.
GAGCCCCTTTTCCTCCTCGCGGGCCTTCCCGAGGACGTTCGCTCCTGGGGGAGGGGCGGCACCTGGCCTTCCGCCTGGGGGGGGTGCGGGTGGTGGCCTGGCGCATGGGCCAGGCGGCCTTACCCCAGGAGGTGGAGGTGGCGGGCCTCCTCACCGAGAACGCCTGGAACGGGAGCCTGAGCTACGAGGTCCAGGCCGTGGACCTCCGGGAGCCCCAGGAGCTTTTGGGCGGGGTGGAGCCTTCGCCTTTCCCGTGCCCCTGGCCGAGGCCCTGGCCCGGGCCCGCCTGGGGGAAGGGTCTACGTCCCCGAGGACAACCCGGAAGGCCTGGAGTACGCCAGGAAGGCGGGCTTCCGCCTCATGCCTCCCGAGGAGGCCCCCCT
>BBBL01000333.1 GCA_001311545.1 Thermus kawarayensis JCM 12314
CAGGACGGCGGGGGAGGGGAGGCCTCCCGCGTCCCGCACCCCGCGAGGAGGAGGGAGAGGGCCAGGCTAGTACCGGGCGGTGATCCACAGGGTGTCCTCCGGCCCCAAGGTGACGGACACGCTGTCCCCGGTGAAGGTCTGGGGGGGAGAGCCCGGCCTGTCCACCCGGACGCTGAACCCGTTCTGGCACCCCGGGACCCGGTGGAAGAGGATCTGGTAGCTACCCGGGGGGAGGTGGTAGGAGTAGCTCCCATCCCGCACCTGCCCCGTGACCGGGGGGAGGGTGAAGTTCCACCAGGCGTAGTCGCTGGACCCCGGTCGCACGTAGACCGCGCCGTAGGAGCAGGACCCCCGGGAGAGGCTCACGTTCACGCGCGCGTCGTCCCGGTCCCAGCCGCTCCCCTGACGGCGCCAGAGCCGTATGTAGCGAGGGGGTCGGAGGTGAGGGCCCGGGAACCCTGGGCGAGGGACACGGTTCCCCCGAACGAGCCGGGCGGGGAGCCGAGGGCGGAGAGCACGGGGTTGTAGCTGGCAAAAGGCCCCGCGGTGAAGGTGTAGGTGTACCCCGTGGAGGCGTAGAGGTCCAGGCCCCAAGCCGAGGAGACCTCCTGGTCCGACCCGCCCACGAAGCTGTTCCCGCCCATCAGGAATTTATCGTAGAGGGGGAGGGACGAGCCCCCGTCGCTGGCGTCGATATGCATTGCGAGGGACGGCCCCCCCGAGATCCACCCCAGGCTCTGGAGCAGGTAGGGCTGGTACCAGGCGTAGCTCTGGGGAGAGGGGACGTAGACCACCGTCAGCGTTCCCCCCGTCACGCGGTACCAGAGGGACCGCGCCTTGCGCACCACGGGGTAGTAGGTGGTCCCGCCCGCGGTGGCGTTCCCGAACTCCAGGGCGAAGCCGGGATACGCGTACGAGCCCGAGGAGAAGTCCCACGACCCGTAGTCCCGCTGGGCGCAGGCGAGCGTGGAGACGGGCGAGCCGCTGGTCCCGGGAGTGAGGGAGAGGGAGTCGGTAGCGATCTGGGTTTCGTTGCCACCACCGGTGACCCCGTAGCGCGTCACGGGCACGGTCACCCCCTGGCCGTTCAGGTTGCCGGGGAAGCAGAAGCGGACGGTGATGGAAGGGGTGCGGGACGGCATCGAGTACGTGGAAGCCCCGAGGTACAGGGTCCCTCCCGTCTCGGGCAGGTCGAAGGTGAAGTTCGACGTGGAGCCAGAAACCGGGGTACAGTTATCAGGGTAGTCGCAGGGGTAGAAGCGGTACCCGTTCACCTGTAAAAACCCGTTCCCGCTGGAGGCCCCGTGAACCCCGGGATAGGGCGCCGTCACGGTGTACCTCCCCACGGGGAGGTCGTAGGCCTGGACCCCCTGGGCGAGGCTTATGTGGTACCCCTGGTAGGTCCCCGACACGGGCCCCGAGAGGGTCACGGGGAAGGTGGTAGAGGGGTGGAGGACCCCGGACCAACCGAAGAGGATCTTGAGCCTGCCCGTGGCCTGCCTGGCGTACTGCACCCGCACCGTAGCGCCATCCCCTCCCTGGAGGGTGACGGGGCTCCCCGTCACCGTGGGGACGTAGGTGTCGCCCCCCGAGGTCACGGGGTTCGCCCTCACGGTGTAGGTCCCGGGGGGGACGCTGAAGGTCTGGGTGCTCCCCAGGGAGCGGTAGAGGGCGGTGGTGGAGTTGGGCCCGTAGACCTTCACGTCCCCCTGGACCCCCTGGGGCAGGCCCACCACCTCCACGGTGAGGGCGGCGGCGGCCGCGTAGTCCACGTAGACCGTGGTGGTCTGGTTCCTCTGGACCGTGGCGCTCTGGCTCGGGGGGCTCGGGTAGTAGGTGGCGGAACCCGCGCTCACCGCGAAAGCGTCCACGGAGTAGGTGTTGGAGGGGAGCGTGAGGTCCGTGGTCCCGGGGGCCGTGACCCGCTCGTTCACGAGGCCCCCCAGGCCCGTGACCCGCACGTCCGCCTGGGCCCCCTGGGGAAGCCCCCGCACCACCACCCTCAGGACGCCGGGCTGAAGCCGCTGGTAGTCCACCCCGACCTCCGCCACCCCCCCCTCGGGCACCGCCACGGAGGAGGCCGAGAGGAAGGCCTGGTAGTAGTCGCCCCCCGAGCGCACGTAGAGGGGCCTCACGGAGAGGCTGTAGGTCCCCGGGGAAACGGCCCGGTCGTAGGTGCCGCTCGCGGCGTAGGACAGGGAGCCCGAGCCCGCGCTCCCCCGGTAGGAGACTGCGCTCTCCCCGGCCCCCAGGGGGTAGTCCGTCACCGTGACCCGCAGGGTGCCCCCCGCCCTGGTGTAGGTCACCGTCACCGTGGCCCTCTCTCCCTCGGCCACCTGGGCGGGGCTTCCCTCCACGGTGGGG
>BBBL01000334.1 GCA_001311545.1 Thermus kawarayensis JCM 12314
CGCGCGGCGGGTGGCCGAAAACGGGCTGACCGGGCTGGGGGAGGCCCTCCGGGAGAGGATGGCCCCGCCCCCGCTCCGGGGCGCTTGACACCACGGGAATGGGCCTTCCTTGAAAGTTGCAAACCACGTAGCCCCGTGAGGGGATCGCGACCCCTCCCTCGAGGCCCCTGCGGTTATACTCTTCCCATGGGCGAGAACCCCTTGAATGGCGCCGGTGAACCTTTGGAGGACCTCTGGCTTCGCTACAAGGAGGCGGTGAGGGCCGGGGGCAACCCCCAGGCCCTCTACCAGGAGATGGTCTGGCCCGCCCTCCTCGCCCGGTGGCGGCGGGAGCCCAGCGTCTACCCCACCCGCCAGGCCTTCGCCGTGTCCGTCCACACCCTGGGCACGAGCCCCGAGGCCACGGCCCTGGCCGTCCTGGGAGCGGGGGCGGAGCAGGTGTACGTCCTCCACACCGCGGAGACCGCCCGCCTCCTCTCCCGCCTGCGGGAGGACACGGGGAAGGACCTGTATCCCATAGAGATCGGCAAGAGCGACGTGGCCGCCATCTACCGGGAGGTGAAGCGGCTTCTGGAGAGGTACCCGGACGTCCCCGTGGCCCTGGACCTCACCAGCGGCACCAAGGCCATGAGCGCGGGGCTCGCGGCGGCGGGCTTCTTCTTCCAGCGCTTCTTCCCCCAGGTGCGGGTGGTCTACGTGGACAACGAGGACTACGACCCCGAGCTCCGCCGCCCCCGGGCGGGCACGGAGAGGCTGGTGGTCCTCCCCAACCCCCACGAGGCCCTGGCGGAGGTGGACGCCCTCTTCGCCAAGGAGCTCTACGGGAAGGGGGAGTTCGGGAGGGCGGCGGGCTACTTCCACGGGATGGTGGGGAGGACCGGGGACCAGAGGTACGTCCTCTACAAGATGCTGGCCGATATGTACCACGCCTGGCGCGCCTGGACGCTTCCCAGGCGGTGAGGCAGGGGAGGGCGCTTCTCGGTAGGCTTTCGGAGAACGTCTGGCTCACCCACCCCCTGAACGGGCAGAGGAGGGCCCTCGAGGCCCAGGTGGCCCTCCTGGAAAAGATGGAGCGCTTCCTTAAAGAGCGGGACTTCGGGGAAAAGGAGGGGGTCTACGGCCTGGCCCAGACCCTCCTCCGCCTCTCCCAGGAGGCGGGGGAGGCCCAGCCGGTCCTCGCCGCCCTCTACGCCTACCGGGCCCTGGAACTCCTTTTGCAGGAGAGGCTTGTCCTTCTGGGGCGCAGGGCCGAGGCCCCGGGCCTTTCCCCGGAGGAGGAGGCCGCCACCCGGGAGGAGCTGGCCCGCATCCTCCGCCTTTCCCCCGGGGAGGCCCGGGTGGGGGCTAAGCTGGGCCTTCTGGACCTCCTGGCCTTCCTCCGGGCGCAGGGGGACCCCTTGGTGGGGGGCTTCCCCCTGGCCGAACTCCAGGGCCTCGCGGGGGTCCTGAAGGCCAGGAACGAGGCCCTTCTCGTCCACGGGTTCCGGGTGCCACGGGGAAGGAGGTGGGCCAGATGCATGGCCTGGCCGGGCGCCTCCTCCGGGACCTCGAGGCCCGCTCCGGGGTCCGGGAGGTTTCCCTGGACCCCGTCCCCCTGGGGTTCTGATGGTCCTGGCCGCCCTGGTGCTCCTCCTGGAGGGGGAGGCTCCTCCGGAGCCCCTGGGCCTCAGGGGCTTCTTTTACGCCCTCCTCCAGGAGGTGGCCCCCGAGGTGCACGACCAGGGGGAAAACCCCTTCGCCCTGGGGTTCGGGGGCAGGGAGGGGGCCTACTGGGCCGGGTGAGCCTCCTCCGGGAGGACCTCTACGCCCGCCTCGCCCCCAGCTTTTCGCCCTGGAGGGGAAGGAAGTGCGCCTGGGGAGGCCCTTCCGGGTGCGGGCCGTGCTCCAGGAGGGGCACCCCTGGGCCGGGGTCAGCACCTACCCCCGCCTCTTCCAGGGGCCGGTGAGCCGCGACCTTCCCTTGCGCTTCTACGCCCCCACCTTCTTCCGCAGGAAGGGCGTCCACTACCCGGTCCCTGAGCCCAGGCTGGTGCTGGAAAGCCTCCTCCGGCGCCTGGAGCCTTCGGCCCCCTGCGGGCTCCCGAGGGGGTGCGGGAGGCCCTTCTGGAGAGGACCACGGTGCGCTTCCTCTCCGGGCGCACGGAGAGGGCGGAGACCGAGGTGGACACCGTGGGCTTCGTGGGGCGGGTGGTCTACCACCTTCCCCGGGCCACGGAGGAGGAGGCCCTCTGGCTTTCCGCCCTGGGCCGCTTCGCCTTTTTTTGGCGGCGTGGGGGCCAAGACCGCCCTGGGCTACGGGCGGGCCAGGGCGCTTCCCCAAGACCCTGCGCCGGAGGAGGGCCAGTAGGTCCAGGCCCGGGGCCCGAGGG
>BBBL01000335.1 GCA_001311545.1 Thermus kawarayensis JCM 12314
CCCCCTTCCGGGGGAGGGGCCCCCTTTGTTTCGCGCCATGGCCCACCTGAGGCCCCTTCTTCCCGAGGTGGGCTCGGCCCTCACCCTGAAGGACCTCTCCCAGGTGCTCTACCCCTTGGCCGAGCGGGAAGGGCGGCGGGGGTTCCCCTCGGCGGGGGAGGCTTATCCCCTCGAGGCCTACCTGGTGGCCCTCCGGGTGGAAGGGATGTTCCCCGGGGTCTACCATTACTTTTCCAAGGAGCACCAGCTCTTCCAGATCTCCCCCCGGGCCGAGGTGGCCCCTTGGTCCGAGGCCCTCATGGGCCTCGCCCTGGAAAGGGCGGCGGCCCTCCTTGCCTTCACCCTGGTGCCGGAGAGGAGCGAGGCCTTGTACGGCCTTAGGGGGTACCGGTATGCTCTTTTAGAGGCAGGCTACGCCGCTTCCCTCGCCTTGCTTGCCGCGGTGGGCCAGGGTCTGGCCGCCTATCCCGCGGAGACCTTCCACGACGAGGCGGTGGCGCGGCTTCTGGGATTGCCGGAGGGGGAGTATCCCGGGGTGGTGCTGGTTCTGGGGCGGTGAGTATTCGGGGAAACATTATGGGAAGGATTCTCTTGGTGGAGGATGACCCCCAGGTGGGCGAGTTGGTGAAGCGCTTTTTGGAGAAGGAGGGGTTCCAGGTGGGGTGGGCCCGCTCGGGGAGGGAGGCCCTGGACCGGGTGTGGGAGGGGGCGAGGCCGGACCTGGTGGTGCTGGACCGGGGCCTGCCGGATATGGAGGGGCTGGAGGTCTTGAAGGGCCTCCGCTCCTCAGACCCCCTCCTTCCCGTCCTCCTCCTCACGGGCCGGGCGGATGAGGACAGCCGGGTGGAGGGGCTTTTGGAGGGGGCGGACGACTACCTAGGGAAGCCCTTTTCCCTCAAGGAACTCCTCGCCCGCATCAAGGCCCTCCTCCGCCGGGCCGGGAAGGAGGGGAGGCGGCGCTTTGGGCCTTTGGAGCTGGACCTCGAGGCCCGCAAGGCCTTCTTTGAAGGGGAGCCCCTTAAGCTTTCCCCCACGGAAACGAGCCTGCTTCTGACCCTGGCCCAGGCTCCGGGCCGGGTCTTCACCCGGGAGGAGCTCCTCCTGAGGGTCTGGGGGCCGAGTTTGAGGGGAACGAAAGGGTGGTGGACGCCTACATCCGCCTCCTTCGCAAAAAGCTCAAGGACGACCCCCTGGCCCCCCGCTTCATAGAGACGGTGGTGGGCCTGGGGTATCGCTTTCTGGGGGAGTAGTGGAGCGGGTCTTCGTCTACGGGACTCAAGCGGGGGGAGAGGAACCACCCCCTGGTGGCCCCCTACCTCCACCGGGTCCTCCCGGGGTGGGTGGAGGGGTTTCGCCTCTACCACCTTCCCCAGGGTCCCCACCGCCCCTACCCCTACCCCGCCATGGTGCCGGGGGAGGGGAGGGTGTATGGGGAGGTGCTTTGCCTGGCCCCGGAGGCCCTTCCCCTTTTGGACGAGCTGGAGGAGGAGGGGATGGAGTACCGGAGGGTGCGTATGGTGGCGCAGACCCCGGAGGGGCCGGTGGAGGCCTGGGCCTACCTGTACCTGGGCGGCCTCGAGGGGGCCCTGTCCCTTCCCCAAGGGGTTTGGAAGGGAGGGGATTGATGCGCGTGCTTCACGTGGCTCCCGAGGCCTACCCTCTGGTCAAGGTAGGGGGGCTTGCCGACGTGGTGGGGGCCCTCCCCAAGGCCCTGAGGCCCTTTGGGGTGGAGGCGGAGGTCCTCCTTCCTGGCACGGGGGCTTCAGGCGAGGCGCGCGGGGGAGGTGGCCTTCGCCTTCGCCGGGCGGGAGGAAAGGGCGTTTTTAGGGGAGCGGGTGGAAGGGGGGTGCGGTTTCTTCTCCTCCAGGTGGAGGGCTTCGGCCGGGAACGGGTCTACGGCTACCCCGACGACCTGGAGCGCTACCTGCGCTTCGCCCTGGCGGCCAAGGAGGTGGCCCGGGATTACCCCCTGGTCCACGCCCACGACTGGACGGCGGCCCTCCTCGCCCTCTACGCCCCCACCGTCTACACCATCCACAACCTGGCCCACCAGGGCCTTGTGGACCCCGGGCCCTTCTTCCACTGGACCGGGCTTCCCTGGACGCTGTTCCACATGGAGGCCCTGGAGTTCTACGGCCGGGTGAACCTGATGAAGGGGGGGGTGGTCTTCGCCCGCCGGTTCACCACGGTGAGCCCCTCCTACGCCGAGGAGATCCAGACCCCGGAGTTCGGCATGGGCCTGGACGGGGTCCTAAGGAGGCATGCCGGGAAGCTCAGGGGCATCCTGAACGGCCTGGACACGGAGGTTTACCACCCCGCCAAAGACCCCCACCTCCCCGCCCCCTACACCCGGGAGGGACCCCTCGGGGAAG
>BBBL01000336.1 GCA_001311545.1 Thermus kawarayensis JCM 12314
CCCCCCTGCAAGGCCGCCGCTACACCCTCCCCGTCCCCAGCGCCCAGGTCAAAAGCGCCCTCCTCCTCGCGGGCCTTTTCGCCGAAGGGGTGACGGAGGTGGAGGAGCCCGTCCCCACCCGGGACCACACGGAGAGGCTTTTCCGCCACTTCGGGCTTCCCCTTTGGGCGGAGGGGGGCCGCATCCGTACCCATAAGACCGGGCCCTTCCCCGCAAAGGACCTCACCGTGCCCGGGGACTTCTCCTCGGCGGCCTTCTTCTTGGTGGCGGCCCTCCTCACCCCAGGCTCGGAGGTGGTGGTGGAAGGGGTGGGCCTGAACCCCACCCGCACCGGCCTCCTCCAGGTGCTCCGGGAGATGGGGGCGGACCTGGAGTGGCAGGTGCTGGAGGGGGAGGCGGGGGAGCCCGTGGGCTGGATACGGGCCCGGTATAGCCCCCTTAAGGGCGTTTCCGTGGACCCTTCCCTCATCCCCCTCATGGTGGACGAGGTGCCCATCCTGGCCGCCGCCGCCGCCTGGGCGGAAGGGGAGACCCATGTCCCGGGCTTGTCCGAACTCCGGGTGAAGGAGTCCGACCGGGTGGCCGCCATCGCCAGGAACCTCAAGGCCCTCGGGGTGGAGGTGGAGGAGGGTCCGGACTGGCTAAGGATCCGGGGCGGGGGGGTGCGGCCCGGGGAGGTGGAGCCTTCCACGACCACCGCATCGCCATGGCCTTCGCCGTGGCCGGCCTGCCCGTGGGGGTCCGGATCTGGGAGCCGGACTGGGCCGAGATCTCCTACCCCGGCTTTTTCCAAGACCTGAAGGGGCTATGCGCGGCATCGTGACCATAGACGGGCCTGCGGCCTCGGGGAAAAGCTCCGTGGCCCGGCGGGTGGCGGAGGCCCTGGGGGTGCCCTACCTCTCCAGCGGCCTCCTCTACCGGGCGGCGGCCTACCTGGCCCTGCGGGCGGGGGTGGACCCCGGGGACGAGGCGGGGCTCCTGAGGCTTCTGCAGCGGTTCCGTGTGCGCCTGGTCCCGGGGAGGGAGAACCGGGTCCTGGCCGACGGGGAGGACCTCACGCCAAGCCTCCACACCCTCGAGGTGGACCGCATCGTCTCGGAGGTGGCCCGGCTTCCCGGGGTACGGGCCTGGGTGAACGAGAGGCTCAAGGAGGTGCCCCCGCCCTTTGTGGCCGAGGGCCGGGACATGGGCACGGCGGTCTTTCCCCAAGCCCCCCACAAGTTCTACCTCACCGCCCGGCCGGAGGTGCGGGCAAAGAGGCGGGCAAAGGAGCGGCCCCAGGCCTACGAGGCCATCCTTCAGGACCTCCTGGAAAGGGACCAGAAGGACCGGGCCCAAAGCGTCCCCGCCCCCGACGCCCTTCTCCTGGACACCAGCGACCTCACCCTGGAGGAGGTGGTGGCCTGGGTGCTGGAGCGTGTCAAGGACTAGCCATGGTCCCGGGGGCCAAGGAAAGACCCGTCCAGGAGTTCTTGAACCTGGTCCTCTACCGCCCCCTGGCCCACCTGGTGGTGCGCCTCCTGCTCCCCACCCCCCTCAAGCCCCACCACCTGGTCCTCTGCCATACCTTCTTAGTCCTCCTCGCCGCCTGGCTTCTCCTTAAGGGAGAGGATCTGCTTGCGGGCCTCCTTCTCCAGGTCAAGACCGTGCTGGACAACGCCGATGGGCAGCTGGCCCGCCTGCGCCAAGAGACCACGGAGCTCGGGCGGTACTTGGACACCGAGCTGGACTTCCTGGGGAACCTGGCCCTCTTCCTGGCCTGGGCTCCGCACGGGGGAGGTAGGGTGGGCCCTCCTCGCCTTTTTGGTCTTCACCCTGGTCCAGTCCTACGACTTTAACCTGGAAAGGCTCTACCGGAGGGCCTGGGACCTCCCGGATTCCCAGGAGGTCCGGGACCCCGAGACCCCCCTCCTGCGCCTCCTCCGGGGGGCTTACCGCCTCCTCTTCCTGCCCCAGGACCGGGGCATCGCCGCCTTGGAGGAGTTCTTGGTGAGGCGGCTTGGCCTCGCCCCCCGCCGCTTCTGGGACGAGTGGGCCTTGAGCGGGGTGGTGAACCTGGGCCTCACCACCCAGCTCTTCTTCCTGGGGGTGTTCCTCGCCTTCCACCAGCCTGGGGCCTACCTTACCTTTGTCCTCCTCCAGGGCGTGTATCTTGGGCTTTGGTACCTATGGAGGGTCGTCCGCAGTATCCCATCCCCACGGTAGGGGCCCTGGTGGAGAGGAGGGGCCTTGTGCTCCTGGTGCGCACCGCCAAGTGGCGGGGGCTTTGGGGGGTGCCCGGGGGGAAGGTGGAGTGGGGGGAAGGCCCTGGGAAGAGGCCCGTGAGGCGGGAGTTTCGGG